>JADIMR010000040.1 GCA_017694565.1 Candidatus Enterocola intestinipullorum
CCGGTATTGCCGCCTTCGTAACAACGCGCCATATTCAAAAACGAGTTGAACTCCATCTGGTGCGGAGGATTGCTGTTGATACAGGCCTTGTATTGGTCGAAGGCCTCTCCGAACCTGCCCTGTTCCTCCAAAACCTGTCCGTATATGAACATCAGACGGCTTTTGAGTTCGCCTTTTTCATTTTTAATGGCAGTTTGCAAAAAAGGTATCGCGGCCTTGTATTGTTTTTGACGCAATAGCAAATCCGCACGGGCAAGCACGTACATGCGGTTGGTCTTCGGAATAAAATCCGCCTCTCCCATCTTATTGAGCAGGTCTTCCGATTCATAAAACCAGCCCAATTCGTTGTAGCAACGGGCCATGTAAATCTTAGCCATTGTGGAAACGTCGCGGTTGTCGGGGAAATGGCGGACCGCATAGCCCAATGTGGCAAGTGCCGCCATGTAGTCCATGCTTTGGTATTGTGCCATACCCATAAGCAACCAGCATTGCTGCACCATCGGGTTGTATTCTTCCTTGGCCATGAATGCCTGGTATGCAGGGTCGTTGCGGCGGGCGGCGTTTTTCTTCGGCTTTTTGACTATGGAATGCAGCTTTATGCCCTTTTGGCATTTTTCAACGACCACTTTCATGTCCGCAAGCCCGGCATTGGCTGCGGTTTGGTCGCCGCCGGGATAAATATCCAAAATTTGGTTGTAATCGTCCACCGAGGCATCCTTGACCGCCTCCACGCCTTTCATGTAGGATTGCTTGGCATTGAAGTAGACGTTGTATCTTGCAGTAACGTAATGGTAGCTGCGGGTTGCCCACGTGTTTTTCTTTGTGGAACATTGAGTGAACGCGCATATAAGGGCGACAGCCGCGAGCGTGTATTTTATTTTTCTTGCCATTCCTTTTTATAAAGCACAAATGTAGTACATATTATTTAGAATAAATGCTTAATTTTGCGACAAACTTAACCGGGGCTTGTCCCCATTAAAATCTATTTAATATGTCAAAAGTAACAGTCGTAGGCGCAGGCAACGTAGGTGCCACATGCGCCAATGTCTTGGCGGTTAACGAGGTGGCCGACCAGATCGTGTTGATAGACATCAAACAAGGCTTTTCCGAAGGCAAGGCCATGGACATAATGCAAACCGCCCAACTCATGGGATTCGATTCCGTCGTAACCGGTGTAACCAACGACTATGCCGCAACCGCAGGTTCTGACGTGGTAGTCGTAACTTCCGGGCTTCCCCGCAAACCGGGCATGACCCGCGAGGAGCTCATAGGAGTAAACGCAGGAATCGTGAAATCTGTTGTGGAAAGCGCGTTAAAATATTCTCCCGATGCGAAATTCGTCATCGTGTCCAACCCTATGGACCCCATGGCATACCTTACCGTGAAATCCCTCGGTTTGCCCCGCAACCGCGTGATAGGCATGGGCGGTGCATTGGACAGCAGCCGTTTGAAATACTTCCTCAGCCAAGCAATAGGTTGCAATGCCAATGAAGTTGAGGGCTTGGTAATCGGCGGACACGGCGACACCACCATGATTCCTTTGACCCGTTTGGCAACTTACAAAGGCATACCCGTAAGCAACTTCCTCAGCGCGGAGAAATTGGAAGAAGTGGCAAAAGCGACAATGGTAGGCGGTGCTACCCTTACCGGCTTGCTCGGCACATCCGCATGGATGGCTCCCGGCGCTGCGACTTCCTACCTTGTTGAATCCATCATCAAGGACCAAAAGAAGATGATTGTTTGTGGCACGTTCCTGGAAGGCGAATACGGCATGAACGACATACTTATCGGCGTTCCCGTAATCATAGGCAAGGACGGTATCGAGAAAGTAATCGAGCTCGACCTCAACGATGACGAAAAAGCGAAACTCGCTGCCAGCGAAGCCGCAGTACGCAAAACAAACTCGATCCTTCACGACATGAATTTGATTTAAGACAATGTCGCATAGCGACTTGTCTTAAATCGTCATTTGACCCCCCGCCGCTCTGCGGCGGCCCCAACGGGGCATTGCGGAGCCTCCGGCTCCGGCCCTGTCGGGCTTATTAATGTCGCATAGCGACTTGTCTTAAATCGTCATTTGACCCCCCGCCGCTCTGCGGCGGTTGAATCGATGGTCAAAATAAACAATGCAGCCGCCCGGAAACGGGCGGCTGCATTGTTTTATACCACTACTTTTCCCTCATCAACACGACAGAATGGAAACGGTTTGAGCCCAAGGCCGGATTGAAGTATGTGCTGCCGTAAAGACCGACAGGTGTTTTACCGTCGGAACGGAAGCCTTCACATTCCACTTGCAACACGGCCGGTCCTTGGCAGGTAACAGGGATATCGAAGCGCATGTATTCATCCAACGGCAGGGACAAATCCATACGCCTGATTAATCCTTGTCCGTCCTTGTAATATAAAACAGATTCCACCGAAGCGCATCGCAATCCGGGATAATGAAGCTGTGCGGACGGTTTATATGAACTGTTTTCTTCAACCGTTCCCGAAATACGCAAGCCGTACAACTGCAAATCGCGCTGCAACGCAGCGACGAACGAATAATCTTTCAAACGGGACGAGCGGAAATAATCGCCCATTATATCCAATTCGCGCCCCAAAAGACGCTTTTCGCAGATGGTCTCGATTTTGCCGTATGAAGCACTGTCGGCAAACACATACTCCGTGGCTATCAAAGTACAGATGTTCAGGCTGTCGTCGGGCAACAGGGCAATACTGTCGCCTATGGCCGTTTTCAGCCAAAATTGTTTTTTGCCCGTGAACGGGTCGTAATGTCCGCAAACGCCATACCATTGCAAAAATGCGCCACTGCCCGTTTCGGGACTGTAACGCAGACTGTCTGCCATGCGAACAGAATCCAAAGAACGTGAAAGTATGCGGTAGAGCGTAGAATAAGAAGCATCCGTAGCCACAACCATTCCGTTATTAGGACACCAGCGGAACAAATCCGTAAGGCTTAAATCCCCGGCCTGCAAAGGTTCACGGAGACTGCCGCCATTCTTTAAAACCACTGTCGGCAACGGCTTGCGGCCGTTCAAAGAATCGGCGGCTGCGGAAGCCTCCGCCATAATCCGTCCCCATAGCTTGCCTTCGAGGGTTTGCACGAGGCGGTTCGGATCGGAAGCGTAAACACTGTCGCCTGCGGCAAAATAAGCCGAATTGCCCCAAAGCGGCACAGGCATGTCGAAGCCGGTGCTGCCGTAACGCGCGTTTACCTTGTGCCGCAGGCGGGCTTCCGCAGCCGCCACCGCAATGTCCTCAGGCACATCAGACACATCCGCCCGCGAAAGCAGGCGCGCACGGATTGTTCGCACCTTGCCTCTCTCCACTTCTATTACAGTTTTGCCAATTTTGAAGCCGAAAGCCCCCGCCTGCAACAACACCCGTGTGGAATCTTTGCTGAAATCCACATATTCCTCATGGCTGTCTCCGTCGATTATCACATCTATGCTTTTCACCTTGCTTAGGATGTCCGCAGTACGGTTGGGTTTGCCCAAGTGCAGGATGGCTATTACGACATCCGCGCCCGCACATCGCAATTTACGGCTCTCGCGGCGGGCAATTTTGGTATAAAACCCGTCCTTGTCCGTTTCAAAATCCACCTTACCAGCGGTTAGCGAACTTGCCGACTTGGCAGTAGTAAGCCCGAAAATCCCCACTTTCAATCCGTTCATGTCGCGCACCAAGCTTGCACCGCAACCATGCCCGAAGCGTTCCAAGTAAAGGTATCCGCTTTTTGCATCCAACAAATTCGCCGAAAGCACGGGATATGATGTTTTTTCCACTCTCGAATCGAAATCTGCCATGCCTCCGTCAAATTCGTGATTGCCGGGAACTGCCGCATCGTAACCCGCCATATTGAGCAGATTTGCCAAGTCTTCGATATACGCGGAATCAGCCACGGGCATACCGTATGCCAAATCGCCCGCATCGAAAAGTAGAACAGGGTTCGCACAATTCTTTTTCAACGCGGCAACACGGGATATGTCGATTATGCTGTCGCGGCTTTCTTTCAGGATATGGCCGTGCAAGTCGTTGGTGCTGTAAATCGTAAGGCTCAAATCCTGCGCCGCAATCGGCAGTAAGGGCAGGACTGCACAGAGAATGGACAAAAGATGTTTCATGCTGCAAATTTAGTGATTAGCGGTTAGTAAGCGGTGCGTAGCACCGCAGGTTTGGCTTCGCCCAAATTCGGCTGCGCCTTACCATAATCTGAACAAGTTCAGCTTCTGGCGTTGAAACATTTCCATTTTCGGCTGTGCTCGGCTATGAACAAATGAATTTGTTCATACTCTCGCT
>JADIMR010000041.1 GCA_017694565.1 Candidatus Enterocola intestinipullorum
AGACAATGCGGGACATGCGGAGCAGGTTAGTGCAAGCTATCGCGGGAGATTAGCACCGCCGTAGGCAACGGGCGAAGCCCGGCGCGTAAGCGTAAGTTAAATGAAGAAATGCTGCGAAGCAGCGAAGCGGAAATGCCCATGGCTGCGGCGAAAGCCGCAAACATAAACCCGGAATAGCAAGAGAACCTTGAATGCAAAATACTCAAAAACAGCAATAAACTATATAGAAGTATAACAATGAACAAAATCGTCTCAAAAGAGTTTTATTCCGAGAACGTTGCAATGTTGGAGGTCGAAGCTCCCCTTATAGCGAAGTCGCGCCGTGCGGGCCATTTCGTGATAGTGCGCGTTGATGAGAACGGGGAACGGATTCCTTTGACCATATCGTCCTCCGATGTGGAAAAAGGCACAATCACGCTTGTTGTGCAGCGGATTGGCGTGTCGTCCGCGAAATTATGCGCCAAACAGGTAGGCGAATGCCTTGCCGACGTGGTGGGACCGTTGGGAAAAGCCACGCATATAGAAAATTTCGGCACGGTGGTATGCGCCTGCGGCGGGGTAGGGACGGCTCCCATGCTGCCTATCGCTGCTGCCATGCGTGCTGCCGGCAATAAAGTCGTTTCAGTATTGGCCGCACGGACCAAGGAACTGATAATTCTTGAGGAACAGATGCGTGCGGTTTCAGACGAGGTAATAATCATGACCGACGACGGCTCTTACGGTAACAAAGGTCTGGTTACAAACGGAGTGGAGGATGTCATCAAACGCGAAAAGGTGGATATGTGCGTAACGATAGGTCCTGCGATAATGATGAAATTCGTGGCACTGCTTACGCAAAAATACAATGTGCCTACAATAGCCTCCTTGAATACCATTATGGTGGACGGGACAGGCATGTGCGGGGCGTGCAGGGTTACTGTCGACGGGCAGACGAAATTCGTTTGCGTGGACGGGCCTGAATTCGACGCGCACAAGGTCAATTTCGATGAAATGATGTCGCGTCTCGGTTCGTATAAGGAACAGGAGCGCGAGGCTTACGACAGATACAAGAAAGAGCATAATTTAGGGTAAACCATGGAACTGACAGATAGAAATGCGGCTTGGCGCGAAGAACTGCGCAAGTCTATAAAAGCGAAAGAACGTTCGGGGTTCACCCGAGTTGCAATGAACGAGTTGGATGGCGAATACCGCAGCCATAATTCGGAAGAAGTGAATTTGGGTTTGACCGAGGAGCAGGCGCTTGCGGAATCCAAACGCTGCCTTGACTGTCTCAATCCCGGGTGTATCACGGGCTGTCCTGTCGGTATAGACATTCCGGCATTCATCAAAAACATAGAGCGCGGACATTTTGCAGATGCGGCAAAGGTTTTGAAAATGACTTCGTCGCTGCCTGCCGTTTGTGGCCGCGTGTGCCCGCAGGAAAAACAGTGCGAAAGCAAGTGCATCCATTTGAAAATGGGCAAACCCGCAGTCGCCATAGGTTATTTGGAACGGTTCGCCGCCGATTACGAAAGAAAATCAGGGGAAGCTTCCGTTCCGGAAATCGCTGCTCCGAAAGGCAAGAAAATAGCCGTTGTCGGTTCCGGACCTGCCGGCTTGTCTTTCTCCGGGGATATGGCCAAGCTCGGCTACGACGTTACTGTTTTCGAGGCACTGCACGAGATTGGCGGCGTGTTGAAATACGGCATTCCCGAATTCCGTTTGCCCAACTCGATAGTCGATGGCGAAATAGCCAATTTGGAGAAGATGGGTGTGAAATTCGTCAAAGACTGCATAATAGGCAAGACTTTGAGTTTCGACGATCTTAAAGCGGACGGTTTTGAAGGGGTGTTCGTGGCATCGGGAGCGGGGCTTCCGAATTTCATGGGGATAAAAGGAGAAAATCTCATAGGTGTCATGTCGTCCAACGAGTATCTTACCCGCGTAAATCTTTTGGGCGCAGCCCGCGAAGATTTCGATACGCCCGTGCTGCGCGGTAAAAGGGTAGCCGTTATAGGCGGCGGCAACACCGCGATGGACTCGGTGCGCACTGCACGTCGTTTAGGTGCCGAAACGGCCATGATAGTATACCGCCGCAGCGAGGAAGAAATGCCCGCCCGTTTGGAAGAAGTGCACCATGCCAAACAGGAAGGAGTCATATTCAAAACGTTGCACAATCCCATCGAATATTACGGGGATGAAAAAGGCCGCGTAAAACAGATGCTGTTGCAGAACATGGAATTGGGCGAACCCGACGCTTCCGGTCGCAGGCGGCCGGTGCCTGTTGAAGGCGCGACGGAACTTGTCGATGTGGATTTGGTCATAGTAAGCGTGGGCGTTTCGCCGAATCCTTTGATTCCCAAATCTGTCAACGGCTTGGAAGTGTCCAAAAAAGGCACGATAGTAGTGAACGAAGAAATGCAGAGTTCTATTCCTACGGTGTTCGCAGGAGGCGACATAGTACGTGGCGGAGCTACGGTTATCCTTGCAATGGGAGACGGACGCAAGGCCGCTGCCGCAATGGATGAGTATTTGAGCGGCAAGTGAGCGACTTTCGCCAGGTTACGTTAAAGGTCCCGCAGGATTTCCTGTGGGACTTTTAACGTAATATCGGGATGGATTGATGTGTAAATGGTATGTCGCATACCAAAAATATGCTATATATTTGTAAAGTGTGGGGCAAACGTTTGCGCGGGGTAATCAAGGAAACCGACAGGATCTTCGATATGTTGAGAAAAATAAGAATAAGCGTCGCAATCTTCATGTGGGCGTGCTGCGCATTGTTGTTTTTGGATTTTACAGGAAGTGTGCATACATATTTGGGCTGGGTGGCCAAAGTGCAGTTCTTCCCTGCGTTGCTTGCCATGAATGTTTTCGTGGTGCTTTTCCTTTTGGCATTGACACTCGTTTTCGGCAGGGTATATTGTTCGGCAATCTGCCCATTGGGAATTACCTACGATATCATGGCGCGGTTCGGAAAAAAAGCCAAGAAAAACCGCTATTCCTATTCCAAGGCCCTCACTTGGCTGAGATTGACGATGTTGTTGGTTTTCGCCGCATGTTTTGCATTCGGAATCGCTTCGGTTGTGGCATTGCTCGAACCTTACAGCTTTTTCGGAAGAATAATGTCGAATCTTTTCGCCCCTATATATGCCTTGGTTAATAATTTCTTGGCGTGGATAGCGGAGAAAGCGGACAGTTACGCATTTTATACGGTGGATGTATGGATAAAGGGATTGGGAACTTTCGTGCTTACGTCGGTTTGTTTTGTAGCAGTCGCAGTGCTTGCGTGGCGCAATGGACGGACTTATTGCAACACTGTTTGCCCGGTTGGGACATTGTTGGGATTTTTGTCCAAATATTCGCTTTTCCGTCCCGTGATAGATTCTTCAAAATGTACTAAATGCCGCAAATGCGAACGTAATTGCAAGGCGGCATGTATAAATATCAAAGGAGGCACAACCATAGATTACAGCCGTTGTGTCGCCTGCATGGATTGTTTGGACAATTGCAAATACGGCGCGATGTCCTATACATGGCGATTCAAAAAGCAGCCTGCCGCGCCTGTGGCGGCAAAGCCGGAAAAAAACCGCAGACAGGAAAATTCCGCCGTGCCTGATGATTCAAGGCGCACATTCTTGTCGCTTGCAGCTTTGGCTGCGGGAACGGCGGTGGCGGAAGTGCTGCCGAAGTCTGTCGACGGCGGGCTGGCTGTGATAGAAGACAAGGTGAAACCGAGTCGCGGTACACGTGTAGTGCCTCCCGGGGCAAGAGGGTTGTCGAATTTCTCACAGCATTGTACAGCGTGCCAATTGTGCGTGTCGGTGTGTCCTAACGGTGTTTTGCGGCCCGGTAGCGATATGGAAAATTTCATGCAGCCTGAAATGGGGTTCGAACGGGGATATTGCCGTCCCGAATGCGTGAAATGTTCAGAGGTTTGTCCTACTTCCGCCATAACGAAAATAACAGTCGATGAAAAAACTTCCGTGCAGATAGGTCATGCCGTGTGGGTCGCCGCCAATTGCGTACCACTTACCGATGGCGTGGAATGCGGCAATTGCGCCCGCCATTGCCCGTCCGAAGCCATACAGATGGTTCCATCCGATTCCCGTAACCCCGGATCATTGAAGATACCGGTCATAAACGATGCCAAGTGCATAGGTTGCGGCGCATGTGAATACTTGTGTCCCGCAAGGCCTTTCGGCGCGATATATGTAGAAGGTTACGAAAGGCATTTGTCAAGGTGATCAAGACAGTTATTTCATCATTTCGAACGATAATTTTCATATTCAAGCATGGAATGCCCAAACAAACATAAAAAGAACAACGGCCTGCTCTCCCGCAGGGATTTTTTTAAAATTTCCGCAGCATCGGGGCTTGCGGCCGGGTTGTCGGCTTGCGGAAAAGGAGAAGGAACCGGGACGGTAACAAGCGCTGAGGTTCCCCGTGGCAAGATGGAGTACCGCAACATGGGCGGCGACAAGGTGTCCTTGCTCGGTTACGGCTGTATGCGTTGGCCTACCAAGCAAGCCCCGGACGGCGAAGGCGAAATCCTCGACCAGGAGCAGGTGAACCGTCTTGTGGATTATGCCATAGACCACGGGGTCAATTATTTCGATACCGCACCGCCTTATTGCCAAGGCAATTCGGAAGAGGTTACGGGCAATGCCCTTTGCAGGCACGACCGCAGCAAATATTTCATCGCCACTAAAATGTCGAACCAAAATGCTTACGGCCAAGGGCTGCGTGGCAAAGACCTGTTCGATGCTTCTGTGGAGATGTATCATAATTCTTTCAAACGGCTGCGCGTGGATTACATAGATTATTACCTGATACATATCCTCGGCATAGGCAACGGGATGGAAGAAATGAGGGGCAGGATATACGACAGCGGGGTTCTTGATTTCCTTTTGAAGGAGCGGGAGGCCGGCCGCATACGCAAGTTGGGCTTTTCGTTCCACGGGGATGTCAAGGCCTACGACTATCTTATAGAGGAGTCCGGTGTCGATTGGGATTTCGTGCAAATCATGCTTAATTACATGGATTGGCATCACGGTTATCCAACGTCCGAACATCTGTACAATCTGTTGGCGGAGCACGGTATTCCCGCAATAGTAATGGAGCCGCTTTTGGGTGGCCGCCTGTCATCCGTGCACGACCATGTGGTGGCGGCGTTCAAACAGCGCGATCCGGACCGTTCCGTCGCCTCGTGGGCGTTCCGTTTCGCCGGTTCGTTCCCCAACGTGCTGACCGTACTGAGCGGAATGACTTATATGGAACACCTTCAAGACAATATACGCACGTATTCGCCGTTGGACAAACTTTCCGATGATGAACTCTCATTCTTGCAGGAAACTGCCGATCTCATGGCATCTTATCCCACGATACCGTGCAACGATTGCAAATATTGCATGCCGTGTCCATACGGGTTGGATATTCCTGCGGTGCTGTTGCATTACAACAAGTGCGTTAACGAAGGCAATCTCGTATTGTCAGCCGCCGATAGCAATTACGCCAAGGCAAGGCGGGCTTTTTTGGTGGGATATGACCGCAGTGTGCCACGTTTGCGTCAAGCTGACCATTGCATAGGTTGCGCACAGTGCAACCCGCATTGTCCCCAAGGTATCGACATTCCGGCCGAGATGAGGAAAATCAGCGATTATGTGGAAATGCTCAAACGCGGCCGGACGTTATAAGGGCAACGTCGAGTTTGCCTTATAAGTTGTCTTTTGGTAAATTTTATTAACTTTGTCGGATAATCGTTGCGGTCCGGCAAGTACGGGCTTTGCAGTAAAATCAGTTTTAATGGAAAACAACAAACCCGAACAGTCCTATAAAAGGAACCTTCGTCCGGTAGATGTATGGGCTCTTGCCCTCGGGGCGATCATAGGTTGGGGCTGTTTCGTATTGCCGGGCGACGAATTTTTGCCCAAAGCCGGTCCGTTGGGTTCGGCAATCGGATTGGTATTGGGCGGCGTGCTGGTCGCGATAATCAGTTTCAGCTACGAATACATGGTACGTAAATTCCCGGTTTCCGGCGGGGAATTCATATATGCCAAGACATCTTTCGGACGTACCAATGCCTTTATATGCGGCTGGTTCCTTGTTTTGGCTTACTGGTCCCTTGTTCCGCTGAATGCCACTGCGTTGGCCATGATAAGCCGTTATCTTTTTCCCGGCATAATACAGGTAGGTTATTTGTATGAAGTCGCGGGTTTCGAAGTTTATTTGGGCGAAATCCTCGTGGCTTCTTTCTTTTTGATACTTTTTGCCATTATCAACATAAAGGGAGTGAAGAGCGCGGGCTGGATGCAGACCGCCGTAGCTCTTACATTGGTCGGCACGATAGTGTTGATTACCGCCCTGATTCTCGGTTTGGGCGTGGATTGGAGCAATGCGGAACCCTTGTTCGCCCCCGAACGCAAATGGTACGGTTGCATATTCGCCATAGTGGCTCTTGCTCCATGGGCTTATATCGGTTTCGACTGTATTCCGCAAGCCGCAGAAGAATATAATTTTTCCCACAAGAAAACACGCTCCATAATGTTGTCTGCAATACTTATGGCTGCGTTTTTTTATGTCTGCATAACATTGGTGACGGCAGTCGGCATCAAACCCTGGCAATTGCTTTTGGACGATAAGCCTTTTTGGGCGACAGGTTTGGTCGTTCAGGTACGTTTGGGAAAAATCGGTTTGTTCATTTTGGGAGTCGCGATGTTCTGCGCGGTGGTCTCAGGTATCAACGCATTCTTTATTTCCACTTCGAGGCTTATGCACGCGATGGCGAAGGAAAAAGCCCTGCCTGCGGTGTTCGGGGAGTTGCACAGCAAATACCGTACACCCGTAACGGCGATATTGTTCGTGTTGCTGCTGTCCCTCATAGCCCCGTGGTTCGGCCGTAAAGTGTTGAGCTGGGTTGTGGACATGACATCCGTCGGCGGCGCGATAGGATTTTTCTATACTTGCGCATCGGCCATCTTGGTTTCATATAAGAACAAGGATTACGGGCATACCGTCTTGGCAGTAATAGGGACTGCCGTTTCCGTGTGGTTCATGTCATTACTCCTTGTGCCCGGAATGCCGGGATTCCTATATCCGGAAGCATTCGTGTGTCTCGGTATCTGGATTCTATTGGGAATCATTTTCTACATTACGATATATCCCAAATACATTAACAACAAAAAATCCTGATAGCGTTTTTAAGACTACCAAAATACCAATTGCCAAATGGAAGAACTTGTAGCCGCCGTTCCCTTGGAACTGATCGAAGCGGAGTTGAATGAAAAGACATTGCTTCGAAAAACCAACAAGGCGGGCAATGAAATTTATATCATCTCTCCCGCTACCGCACCGAATGCCTTGAAGGAGATGGGCAGATTGCGCGAATATACGTTCAGGGTTGCCGGTGGCGGTACGGGCAAGTCATGCGATTTGGACCGTTTCGATTTGGAAGATCCGGCTTGCCGCCAGATTATCGTGTGGAATCCCGAGGAAAAGGAAATAATCGGCGGATACAGATTTACTCTTGGCAGCAAGGTGCATTTCCGTCCGGACGGGCAACCTGACAATAACATGGCTAAGCTTTTTGAGTTTACGCCTGAATTTTGCAAGGAATATCTTCCGTACTCCATAGAAATGGCGCGGGCATTCATCCAGCCGAAATACCAGACTTCCGCCATGCGGCATAAAAGCGTGTTCGCGTTGGACAACCTTTGGGAAGGCATAGGGGCGTTGGTCGTGAAGTACCGTGCAAAATATCTTATGGGAAAGGTTTCCGTTTACTATTCCATGAAACCGATTGTCCGTGATGCGATTTTGTACTTCCTGCAAAAGTCTTTTCCGGATAAGGACAACCTGATGCGCAGCCGCCATCCGCATACATTCAGAGCCGAAGATATTGCGTTTTTCGACAAATTGTTCTGCCGCCTGTCGTATAGAGACAATTACAAGGCCTTGAATGTTTTTGCACGTGAACATGGCGAGTCCGTGCCTCCCCTCATCCACGCCTACGTGGGACTGTCCGACACCATGAAGATTTTCGGCACTTGTCTCGACCCCGGTTTCGGAAATGTGTACGACACGGCCTTGCTGATAACCCTTGCGGATGTCCACGCCGAAAAAATGGAGCGTTACGTACACTCGTACAAGACAAAATAACAAGTTCTTTTTTCCATGCCTTGTACGGCAATAAACCGCATTGGATTTCGTTTTATGTGAGTAATCACCAATTTTAAAACGAAGGATGAGTACTGTTGTCAAAAAAACGAAGAGGAACAAGAGCGGTTTGTTTTATTCCAAGAAAGAAGAATACATTAATTCATTTTCGCATATTGCGGGGGCTGTCGGCTGTATTGCCGCATGCGGCGTGTATTTGCAAAGATGCCATGCTCACGGGGACAAATGGGCGGTGGCAGGTATGTGGCTGATGCTTGCCGGTATGCTTTTTTCATACCTGTCCTCGTCTGTCTACCATTCATTAAAGCATCATAATCCCTTAAAGAAACGTTTCCGCCAGTTCGACCATGCGGCCATTTATTGGCATATCGCGGGTTGTTATTCCCCGATTACGCTGACCGTATTGCGGGAGCAGGGCGCGTGGGGATGGTCGCTGTTCGCTTTCGTATGGCTATGTACGATAGCCGGAACCATTGTAAGTTTTCGCGAGATGGAAACGCACAGCCATATAGAGACAGTGTGCTACGTGGTGATGGGCTTGTCGGTAGTGGTTGCTTTCAAACCGTTGTACTCCATTTCACCATCGGCCGTGTACTGGATTTTGGCGGAAGGCTTTTTCGATATAGCGGGTGCGGCGATTTATTCGTTTAAAAGTATCAGATACGCACATTCCATATTCCATTTTTTCATACTTGCGGCTTCCGTTTGCCATTTTGTGGCGGTATGGCAAGTGTTCAACGTATATTTCGTATAATAGCGTTTGCCTTGCCGTAGCGCAGTAAATAAAAAAGCCAATCCTGTAATGAGGATTGGCTTTTTTGTTCGGGGCGGATGCCCCTTTTTTTACATCATGCCGCCCATGCCGCCACCCATGTTGGGCATTGCGGCTGCGGGTTGTTCTTCTTTCTTGTCTGCAATGACGCATTCGGTGGTAAGCATCATGCCTGCAATCGAGGCGGCATTTTCCAAAGCCACGCGGGTAACCTTTGCAGGATCGATGACACCGGTTTCAAACAAGTTCTCGAATGTGTCGGTGCGTGCATTGTAGCCGAAGTCGCCTTTGCCCTCGCGGACTTTTTGAACGATGACTGCGCCTTCTTTTCCGGCATTCGCCACAATCTGGCGCATGGGTTCTTCGATTGCGCGTTTGATGATTTCGATACCAGTGGTTTCGTCTTCATTGTCGCCTTTCAATCCTTCCAATGCGGAGATTGCGCGGATGTAAGCTACGCCGCCGCCCGGTACTATGCCTTCTTCGACAGCTGCACGTGTCGCGCTCAGTGCATCGTCCACACGGTCTTTTTTCTCCTTCATTTCAACTTCGGAGGGAGCACCGATGTAGAGGACAGCAACGCCGCCGGCCAATTTTGCAAGTCTTTCTTGCAATTTTTCCTTGTCGTATTGAGAAGTAGTTTTTTCTATCTGGGACTTGATTTGATGTACCCTGTTGGCAATGGCTTCCTTGTCGCCTGCACCTTTCACGATGGTGGTGTTGTCTTTGTTGACCGTGATGGTTTCGGCAGAGCCGAGCATGTCCAAAGTGGCGTTTTCGAGTTTCAAACCTTGCTCTTCGCTTATTACAGTACCGCCTGTAAGGATGGCGATGTCCTGCAACATTTCCTTGCGACGGTCGCCGAAACCGGGAGCTTTGACTGCGCAAACACGCAAGTTGGCACGCAAACGGTTTACTACCAATGCAGTAAGGGCTTCGCTATCTACGTCCTCGGCAATAATCAACAAGGGACGGCTGCCTTGAACTATGCTTTCCAACAAAGGAAGGATGTCTTTGAGCGAGGAAATCTTCTTGTCGTGGATAAGCACGTAAGGCTTCTCCAAAACGGCTTCCATCTTCTCGGTGTCAGTAACGAAGTAGGGAGAGAGGTAGCCTCTGTCGAATTGCATTCCTTCCACAACGTCCACCGTGGTGTCCGTGCCTTTGGCTTCTTCTACTGTTATTACGCCTTCTTTTTTGACTTTCGCCATAGCGTCGGCTATGAGTTTGCCGATTTCCTTGTCGTTGTTGGCCGAAATGGTAGCGACTTGTTCGATTTTGTGGTTGTCGTCGCCGACTTCCTGAGCCTGGCTTTTGATGTTTTCAACAACTTGTGCAACTGCCTTGTCGATACCGCGTTTCAAATCCATGGGGTTGGCTCCTGCTGCTACGTTTTTCAAGCCTACCGAAATGATGGCTTGTGCCAAAACGGTAGCAGTGGTAGTGCCGTCGCCGGCTTTGTCACCGGTTTTGGAAGCTACTTCCTTCACCATTTGGGCACCCATGTTTTCGAACTCGTTGTCAAGTTCGATTTCTTTTGCAACGGTTACGCCGTCCTTGGTTATGTGGGGAGCTCCGAATTTTTTTGAAATGATCACGTTGCGGCCTTTTGGACCGAGGGTTACTTTTACGGCATTGGCCAATTCGTCCACGCCTTTTTTAAGTTGATCCCTTGCATCGACATCGAATTTTATTTCTTTTGCCATGATATGAGATTTTTTGTTTGTTGTTTGATTAGGATTTTGATTGATTAGATTGTTGCCAAAATGTCACTTTGGCGCATGATGAGGTATTTTTCGTTGTCGAATTCGACCTCCGTGCCGGCATATTTGCCGTAGAGTACCTTGTCGCCTTCTTTAAGTACCATTTCTTCGTCTTTCGTGCCTTTGCCTACTGCAAGAACGGTACCTGACAACGGTTTTTCTTTTGCCGAATCAGGAATTATGATACCTGCGGCTGTTTTTTCTTCTGCTGCATCGGGTTTAACGAGAACCCTGTCTGCCAATGGTTTGATGTTCATGATTATGTATTTTGGTTTTTAGAATAAATTCTGCCTTTCTTACTGCAAAAGCTGTGCCAAAGTTTAGGTTACAGTGGTTAGTGGTTAGTGGTTAGTGAGCGAGCTTCGCATCGCAGGTTTGGCTTCGCCCAAATTCGGCTGCGCCTTACCATAATCTGAACAAGTTCAGCTTCTGGCGTTGAAACATTTCCATTTTCGGCTGTGCTCGGCTATGAACAAATGAATTTGTTCATACTCTCGCT
>JADIMR010000042.1 GCA_017694565.1 Candidatus Enterocola intestinipullorum
CAATTCACATCGCTATTCCTTGTTCACGGCCAAATTCTTCTTGATTACAGCCGGAACCCCGGCTGCCACGGAGTAGGGCGGGATATCTTTCGTTACCACGCTTCCTGCTGCTATGACGCAATTGTCGCCTATCGTAACACCGGGCAATACGGTAACCCCCGCACCGAACCATACGTTGTCGCCGACTTTTATGGGACGTGCGAATTCCAGCCCCTTGTTGCGGGTTTCGGCATCGAGAGGATGTCCCGCCGTGGCAAAACAGCAATTCGGTCCGACAAACACATTGTCCCCGAATATCACTTTCGCAGGATCAAGTATCACCAAATTATGGTTTGTGAAAAAATTGTCCCCGACCTCGATGTTGTATCCGTAATCGCACCACAAAGGTGGTACGACGACAGGATTTTTACCGGCTTTGCCGAATATCCTGCGGACTAATTCTTCTTGCTTGGCGGGTTGTGAGAACGGCGTATTGTTCAACTGTATGCACAAATCCTTGCAGGCGATCCGCTCCTGCATCAAACCGGGATTGTAGTTGGCATCATACAATTCGCCGGCAAGCATTTTGTCTTTTTCGCTTTTCATATCTGTTTGTTTCCATGTTCAATCATCCGTGTCGAAAACCGGATGCCGGCCGTATTTGCGGTGTACCGAGTAGGTTATGGCAGGTTCCTTGCTGTGGTGCAGTACGAACAAGGTTATTTCGGGAGACATTCCCATGCGCATTGGGAACGTGATATACCCTACACCCCTGTTCACATATAACAATTGCGCGTTGTTGCCATATATGCCGTCCCAATATTTATGTATGAATTTGGCGGGCGACCAATGAATGCCCATGGATTCCACGCCCATCTGGGCGGCATGGGTATGGCCGCTCAATGTAAGCATCACATCCGTGACATTCGCAATTTGCGAGTCCCAGACAGCAGCGTCGTGCGTCATAAGTATTTTGCAGGGAACATTCCCGGCAGCCGACACTGCTTCTTTTACACTTCCGATTTGAGGAAAAGGAGGTTTGCCTATGTTTTCCGTTCCGAGTATCGCGATTTTGTCCGCTCCCCTGCTTATAATGGCGGCCGTGTCGTTGAGAAGCTTGAAACCGAAACGTCCGAATGCTTCTTCAATGTGTTCGATATTGGTTGCGGAATCCGCATATATCGCGCCCCTGTCCAGATAGGCACTGTAATCGTGATTGCCGCGCACCGCGAATTTGCCGTCTGCAGCTTCCATACGCAAAAACAAGCTGTCCCAACCGAATGTTTCCAAGGCGTACATGTTAACCAAGTCCCCCGTGAACAAAAGCAGGTCGGCTTCTTGCTGGTTAAGCGAGTCGGGCAGGGCTTCTATCCACCCGGAGCCTTTTATAAGGCTTCCAAGATGGATATCCGAAAATTGCATTATTTTATATCCCTCGAACGACTCCGGAATTTTATATGAGTATACGTCCACTTGTTTCGTGATTATTCCAGTACGTCCGAAAGTAACGCCGTATAACACTATGATTGCGGAAATTATCGCCAAGGATACACCTATCTTCACATGGTGCAGCAGGGCAAAAGGCCAGAAGAACCACTTCGGGATATAAAAAAACATCACCACGAAGCCGAACGCAAGCATGGGAACCATGCTTACGGTAAAATACCTGGCTATCATGGCGAAGGAGAAAACTACCAATAAAATTATCACCGACGTCCATTGCAGGCTCTTCAAGGTCTTGTTCCTCCATTTGTAAAAGAGCCTGAACAATATGATGTCGGGAATACCGCAAAGAATCAGGACTGCAATAACATACTTGAACAGTTGCATTCTATTTTATTGCTTTGGCCATCGTAATTGATGCGGATTACGCTACCTGCCGGCAAATCCTCGTTGTTTACCAACAAGCCTGCTACTTCGTCTTCCACGTATTTTTGCAACGTCCGTTTCAAAGGACGTGCGCCATAACGCGAATCGTAACCTTTTGAAGCAATGAATTTCTTGGCATCGTCGCTCAATTCCAAATTGTAACCCAACGCCGAAATCCTTTGCTTGACCCCGCGCAACTCGATGTCGATGATTTTGAAAATCGATTCCTCCGAGAGTTGTTCAAATATAATCGTTTCATCGATACGATTTAAGAATTCAGGAGAAAAAGTTTTTTGCAGGGCCTTGTTTATGATACTGTCCTGATAACTCGTGTCCGCGCGCCGTGCAGCCGTGGAAAATCCCACTCCTTGGCCGAAATCCTTCAACTGGCGGCTGCCGGCATTGGATGTCATTATTATAATCGTGTTGCGGAAATCAACCGTGCGGCCTAAGCTGTCGGTAAGCCGGCCTTCGTCCAAAACCTGCAACAAAAGGTTGAAAACATCTGCATGGGCCTTCTCTATTTCATCGAACAGCACGATGGAATACGGGTTGCGTCTCACTTTTTCCGTAAGTTGTCCGCCTTCCTCATATCCTACATATCCCGGAGGCGCGCCTACAAGTCTCGATACGGTGAATTTTTCCATATATTCGCTCATGTCTATCCTTATGAGCGCGTTGGGACTGTTGAACATGTAATCTGCCAAAATCTTCGTAAGGTATGTTTTCCCCACTCCGGTAGGACCGAGGAACAGGAACGATCCGATAGGTTTGGCTGGATCTTTCAGCCCGATACGGTTGCGCAATATTGCTTTTGAAATGGAATCAATGGCCTTGTCCTGGCCTATCACCCTGCTTTTCAGAGCTTCCGGCATCCTCCGCAACTTTGAATATTCGGCTTCCTCTACCTTTTGGACCGGCACGCCTGAAATCAAGGAAATGACTTCCGCTATCGAATCCTCGTCTATGACAAGCGCGTGTTTCTTTTGTTCGTCTTCCCATGCATCGCGTGCAG
>JADIMR010000043.1 GCA_017694565.1 Candidatus Enterocola intestinipullorum
CTGCCCGGCATGAGGGCAAAGAAAGATAAAAACTTCCGCAATAGCTCGCACTAAACGTCAAGACCCGAATCTAACCACTATCCACTAATCACTAACCACTGAAATTTTAATTTTAAATTTTTAATTGACAATCCTATCTTTGCATTATGCGGATGACCTTGAACCAAAAAACCGTGCTGACGTTCGTAATCGGAATGCTTTTGCTTTCGATAATATTGCTGTTCATGCAACGGCATTACGAATATCATTTGCAGGAAGAACGAATGGACAACCAGCTTTCTGTTTATTGCGACATAATAGCCCGCGACAGCCAGATAGTCAAAAATTTCCCTGATACAGCCATACGTATTACGATTTTTGATTCGGATTTCAACGTGTTGTACGACAACAAGACGGATTCTTCCATGTTCTACAACCACAAAAAGATGCCGGAATTCAAACACCTTGCCAACGGTGAAGGCAGCGCGTTCCGAAAATCGAGAAGCAGCGGGCACTATCATTTCTATTACGTAAAAAAATACGGGGACAAATACATCCGCACTTCCCGCTCATTCAATACAAAAAACGAATTTTTGGCTGCAAACGGACATTCCGCATTCGTAATCGTATTTTTTTTCATAGCCTCGACATTGATCTTCCTTTGGTCGTCCCGCCGTTACGGCATAACGCTCAACAAACTGAAAAACTTCATTCAGAATGTGGACAACGACAAAGGCAAGATGGATTTTCCCGATAACGAGTTCAAACAAATAGGCCAACAGATAAGCAAACTTTACCACAACCTTTCCATGTCGCAAAAAAGTTTTGCCACGGAAAGGGAAAAATTACTTTCGCATTTGAAGATTTCGAAACGCGGACTGGCCATATTTTCCCCGCAACGGAAAGAGATATTGTCAAACGACTTGTTTATCCAATACATAAACTTGGTATCGGACAAACGGCTGCAATTTTCGGAAGACGTTTTCGACATTCCACAATTTTCCGAGGTCGTGGAATATTTGGATGACAAACAACGCTATGCGCACGACTTCGTGGGTACGAAGATTTTTTACATAACCAAGAATGAATATACCCTCTTGGTTACATGTATATTGTTCAACGACAAGAGTTTTGAAATAAACATAGAGGACGTTACCAAACAACAGGAGCAGGAAATTCTGAAAAAACAGCTCACCCAGAACATATCCCACGAATTGAAAACGCCTGTGAGCAGCATACAGGGATTCATGGAAATCCTGATGGAAGACCCCGACATGGATCCGCAAAAACGCAAATTCTACATACAACGCTGTTACTCGCAAGCCGTCAGGCTCAGCTATCTGCTCAGGGATATTTCCATGCTGACAAAGTTGGACGAATCATCGGAATTGTTCGACCGCTCTCCCGTGAAAATACGCGACTTGATAGAAAACGTCCTGCAAGATGTCGCGTTGGAATTGGAAAAGAAAAAATTCAAAGTCCGCGTGAAAGTTTCGGAAAAAGTTTGCATAAACGGCAACAATTCCCTGCTATACTCGATATTCCGCAATTTAGTGGACAACAGCCTGCACTATGCCGGAACGGACATAACGATAACCATCAATTGCTATCGGAGCGACAACGAATTTTATTATTTCTCATATTCGGATGACGGCGTAGGCGTGGACGACAAACACCTGTCCAGGATATTCGAAAGATTCTACCGCGTAGACAAGGGACGTTCCCGCAAATTAGGCGGCACTGGTTTAGGCTTAGCCATCGTCAAGAACGCGGTTGCGATGCACGGGGGACGGATAACGGCCAAGAAACATGCGGGCGGAGGGTTGGAATTCCTGTTCACCTTTAAAAAAGGCTTGCCGGAATAGAAATAACCGGAACCTGACATAAATGGAAACGGCGACCGATTCGGCCGCCGTTTCCATTTATGCCATATTACTAAATCCTACTTGTCACTTATCAGGTTTTTTCCTGTCATTTCAGCAGGCTGATCCAAGCCCATGATATGCAAAATAGATGGTGCGACATCTGCAAGTATGCCGTTCTCCACTTTCGCATCCGCATTCCGGGTAACATATATGAATGGAACGGGATTCAGGGAGTGTGCGGTATTGGGTGTACCGTCGTCGTTTACCGCATGGTCGGCATTGCCATGGTCCGCAATCAGGATAACCTCGTAATCATTGGCTTTTGCCGCTTCCACGGTATCCTTCACGCAGGCATCTACCGCAACCACGGCTTTCTCTATGGCTTCATACACGCCGGTATGACCTACCATGTCGCCGTTGGCGTAATTCACTACGATGAAATCATACACGTTCTTGTTGATTTCCGCAACCAGCGCGTCCTTGACCTCATACGCGCTCATCTCAGGTTTCAAGTCGTATGTGGCCACCTTCGGCGATGGAATCAGGATACGGTCTTCACCGTCGTACGGAGCTTCGCGTCCACCGTTAAAGAAGAACGTAACATGCGCGTATTTCTCCGTTTCCGCGATATGCAATTGTTTTTTCCCGAGTTTCGACAAATATTCGCCCAGCGTATTGTCGACATTTTCCTTGTCGAACAAGATGTGCACGCCTTTGAACGAAGCATCATACGGGGTCATGCAATAATATTGCAGGCCGGGAATGGTGTGCATTCCCTCTTCCGGCATGTCCTGCTGTGTCAGCACGATTGTAAGTTCTTTCGCACGGTCGTTACGGAAATTGAAGAATATCACCACGTCTCCATCTTTTATGCGGCCGTCCACGCCGGCATTCACTATGGGCTTGATAAATTCGTCGGTGATGCCTTCGGCGTACGATTCTTCAACCGCCTTGACCATGTCGGAAGCTTTCTTGCCTATTCCCGAAACAAGAAGGTCGTAGGCCTCTTTTACCCTGTTCCAACGTTTGTCGCGATCCATGGCGTAATAGCGGCCTATGATACTTGCTATCTTGCCTTTGGTTTTTCCGCAATGCGCCTGCAAGTCTTCGATAAAGCCCTTGCCGCTTTTGGGGTCGGTATCGCGCCCGTCCATGAAGCAATGCACGAACGTATTGTCGATTCCGTATTTTTCCGAAATCTCGCAAAGTTTATACAGGTGGTCGAGCGAACTGTGCACGCCGCCATCCGAACACAATCCCATGAAATGTACCGACTTGCCGTTTTCTTTCGCATACGAAAACGCGGAAACTATTTCAGGGTTGTTCAAAATGGAATTGTCGCGGCAGGCTTTGTTTATTTTCACCAAGTCCTGATAAACCACACGGCCCGCACCTATGTTAAGGTGTCCCACTTCGGAATTGCCCATTTGCCCGTCGGGCAAACCTACATTTTCGCCGCTGGCCATCAATTGGGAATGCGGGTAAGTGGCATTCAAATAATCCAAATAAGGCGTCGGGGTATTGAAAATAACATCGGCCTTGTCGTGATGACCGATTCCCCAACCGTCCAAAATCATTAACAACGCTTTCTTTGCCATAATTCTGTCGTCTTTTTATCCATCTGCAAATTTAAGAAGCTATTTGGATTTTTTCAACAGAAATTTTATAAATCAACGTCTTGCGGATAATACGAACGGGATTTTCGCACGTGTGGCATAACCGCTTTCGTCCACGGCCTCGAACAAGGCCACGTAAATGCCGACGGGACACAAACGGCCGTCCTCGTCCGTACCGTCCCATACGGCACAATCTTCGGCGGAAAGCAATACTCCCGAATAAAGCGTTTTCACCATATAGCCGTTGGCATGGCAGATGTACAAGCTGCCGGAAGCACCGCCGTCCATACTGTGGCAGATACGCACGAAATCTTCATTCCCGTCGCCGTCTGGAGTGAAACTCGCAGGAAAGACATGTACTTGCGATCCGGCCGGATTTTCGGGCTCTTGCATGTATTGTGAATTTTGTCTTCCGGGAGTCCCGTATCCGTAAAACGACGATGCCGACACCCACACGTCCGACAGCGGATTGCAACGTTCGAGAGCCACGCCTTCGGCATCCGATACAAGCGGGCTGTGCATATCCTCCGAATAACACAAGCTGTCTATCACCACTCCGTCAGGATCGTGCAGATAGACACACCCTGCGTCGTCGGGCATGGACGGCAAGCGAGTTTCAGCAACGAGGCTATCTTCCGCGTCGTAACCCGACACAGTGGCTGCACTGTCAGGAGTGAACACCATATACGACCCGGCTGCAATATCGCGGGCAGGCAATGCGAAGGTGTCTTTGCCGTTGGCGATACTGCATCCTGCGAAGCTGAAACCACGGTCGGACATATTGACGACTTCGACATAATCCGCACCGCCGGGCAACGGGTTGAACAATATTTCATTAAGAAACACGTCTCCCGCAGCAGGAGGCGGAAGAGAAACCCGTTCTTCCCCGTTTTCCCCGCTTGCATGAAGATTGAAAAAGCGGAAAGCTTCGTTGCGGGTGGACGTGAACTTGATTGCGACCCCCATAAACGAAGCATGGGTAAATGTCCCGTCCTCTACACTGGACAAGTTCACGAAATCTGCATTTCGGGCGTTATCGTCCCTGTAATACAATGTCCAAAGACTTTCGCCCCGCCTTTCCACACGGAAGGTAAACTTCGGCGTACCGCTATCCAACAAGCCTTCGACGGCAGACGCAAGCTTTTTTATCACCTCGCCGTCCTGCCTGTAAAGGGACAATGTTTTGTCGGAATAGCCCAAGCGTAAAAAATAACCGTCAAGAGGCCCGCTCAAATCCTCACTGTCCGACAACAAGTAAAATTTCACGTAATTGACCGAACTCGGAGCGTAGTCCATTTCCACCGAACATGAAAACACGGCATCGACCGCTGCGGAAGATGCCCGGCTTATATAAACACTTGCTGACCGACGGGGTGCGGACAATTTGATGCTGTCGCCGGTAAAAACGAACTTATCGGTGTCTCCATACCATGGATTGGCGCATAAGACACACGGAGCAAGAAAAAGCAAAGCTGAAAATGAAATTTTTCCCATCGGATTCAAGAATTAAGACGGCGCGAAGTTAACATATTGTTTGACAATTGGCAAAAACCGATTAATTTTGCGCGGATTTATGGCGTGTACGCCGTACCATCAGAATAACAATTCTAAAAGAAATACACTATGAACGTAGCAATTGTCGGTGCCAGCGGCGCCGTGGGACAGGAATTTTTGAGAGTGTTGGATCAACGCGAGTTCCCGATCGACGAGTTGAAATTATTCGGTTCTTCGCGCAGTGCGGGAACAAAATACACATTCAAAGGAAAGGAATACACCGTCATTGAACTCAAACACGGCGACGATTTCAAAGGCATAGACATAGCATTCACTTCCGCAGGAGCCGGCATAAGCAAGGAATTTGAAAAGGACATAACCAAGTTCGGGGCAGTGATGATTGACAATTCGAGCGCATTCAGGATGGACAGCGACGTGCCTTTGGTCGTTCCGGAAGTCAACGCGGCAGACGCGCTTGACCGTCCCCGCGGAGTGATAGCCAATCCGAACTGCACCACCATTCAAATGGTAGTGGCACTGAAAGCCATTGAGAATCTTTCGCACATCAAGCGCGTCCATGTAGCCACATACCAGGCAGCCAGCGGCGCAGGCGCGGCGGCAATGGCCGAATTGGAAACCCAATACCGCCAAGTGCTTGCAGGAGAAGAACCTACCGTGCAGAAATTCTTCTACCAGCTGGCATACAACCTCATCCCCCAAGTGGATGTGTTCACAGACAACGGATACACCAAGGAAGAAATGAAAATGTTCAACGAAACCCGTAAGATAATGCACTCCGACGTGCAAGTCAGCGCAATGTGCGTGCGGGTTCCGTCGCTTAGGGCGCATTCGGAATCGGTATGGGTGGAAACCGAACGTCCCGTCTCGATAGAAGAAGCCAAGGAAGCTTTTGCAGCTGCCGAGGGCGTAACCCTTATGGACGACCCTGCCAACAAGGTTTACCCGATGCCTTTGTTCCTGTCAGGCAAAGACGATGTTTACGTCGGCCGCATACGCAAGGACCTTGCCAACGAAAACGGCCTCACATTCTGGTGCGTAAGCGACCAAATACGTAAAGGAGCGGCTTTGAACGCCGTACAGATAGCCGAATACCTCATCAAGGTAGGGAATGTGAAGTAGTGGTTAGTGATTAGCGGATAGTGGTTAGTACTGTAACCTGAAATCTTGAACAACGTATTCTTCGATAATGATTTGCGGACGGCTGTGGAGAAAGCCCTCGGCAGCCGCAGCGTTCCCGACGGGCAATTATTCCTATTGGCCGACGAAGGGAGTTTTTCCGCCTGCGGCCCCGCAATCGAGGGGATCCCGGCTCTCGCGTCCGCAAAAAAAGTGGTCATTAAGGCCGGGGACGACCACAAAACCATAGAGAGCGTTATCGACGTATGGCGTTTTTTGGGGCAAAACGGGGGCACGCGCCGCTCGCTTCTCGTCAATCTGGGCGGCGGCATGGTTACCGACCTCGGAGGTTTTGCCGCCAACACCTTCAAACGCGGCATTGCTTTCATCAATATCCCTACGACACTGCTAAGCATGGTAGACGCGGCAGTAGGCGGCAAAACCGGCATAAACTTCGACGGTCTTAAAAATGAAATCGGAGTAATCAAGCCTGCCGCGGCCGTAGTCATAAACACCGCGTTCCTTAAAACCTTGGACAAACGGAACCTTTTGTCCGGTTATGCCGAAATGTTAAAGCACGGGCTTCTGACCGGCGACGATGCCTTGTCCGAATTACTGGCTTTCGATATTTTGAACGCCGACCCCGCAGGCATGTCCGGGATGTTGCAGCGTTCGATAGAAGTGAAGGAAAACATAGTAGCACAAGACCCCGAAGAAAAAGGGATAAGGAAAGCCTTGAACCTCGGGCACACCGTAGGACACGCTTTCGAAAGCTTGTCGCACAAGCTGCATTCCCCCGCACTGCACGGATATGCCGTGGCTTGGGGCATGGTAGCGGAATTGTTCCTGTCGCACAAACTATTGGGATTCCCATTGGACACCATGCAAGCCGTAACCCGTTTCATAAAAGGCAACTACGGCAGTTTCCCGATAGACTGCGACAAATACGAAACATTGTACGGGCTGATGCAGCACGACAAGAAAAACCAGTCAGCCGCACAAGTGAACTTTACCCTGCTCCGCGCACCGGGGCGCATACAAATCGACTGCACGGCATCCAAAGAGCAAATCTTCGAAGCATTGGATTTTTACAGGGATGCTTTCGGGCAATAAAAAAGAGGCGAGCGGAAAAACAATACATTATCCCGCCCGCCGACCGCTATCCGCCAAATCAAATATTCCCGTTTTTCCCAAAATTTCATACCTTTGTAATTCATCATATACGCGATGGACGAAAAGAAAACAAATAAAAAGAAAAGCGGTTTCTGGCGCGAGTTCCTCTGCGCGTTGCCTTTCTTTGTCGCCGTATGTTTGGTAGTATTGTCGTTGCCAAGGCAGACGACGACTTTCAAGTACCAATTCGAATTGGGCAAACCGTGGCAATACGACCTGCTGACCGCGACATACGACTTCCCGATATACAAATCGCAGGAGGAGATCAAAGCCGAACGCGATGAAATACTCAACCGCCACGTGCCGATATTCGACCTCGACGACAGCGTGAAAGACCGCATACTGCAAAAAATAGCAGGAACGGAAGAAGAACAAAGCGTCCTTGTAAACGAAGACACGAAACACGTGAATATCCAACCTTACAGGAATTACCTGTCGGAGGAATTGGCAAAGATTTACAATGCCGGCGTAATGCCTGACGACATATACGAAGACTGCGTAAACAAAAAGACCTCGTACATAACCGTTACGGAAAACAACCTGAGCCGGAACAGGAACCTTGGAGACGTTTATTCGCTGTCCTCGGCCAAGGCGCGCCTCGTGAGCGAACTGCCCGCACAATTGAAAGCCGACGTGCTGGCCAAGATGAACTTGGACAAAATCCTCGCTGTCAACCTGAAATACAACAACGAACTGACGACAAAAGTAAAGACCGAGGATTTGAACAACATATCCATGACTTCGGGCATGGTCCAATCGGGACAACGCATCATTGACACGGGAGAAATCGTAACGGAAGAAAAGTACAACATCCTTGATTCGATGCGCAGGGAATCCCAAATGCAGGAAGAAAACACATTCAACCGGCAAACCACCCTCATTGCAGGACAGATACTGTTGGTCGTGTGCCTTTTCGCCCTGTTATACGTTTATTTGCGCATGTTCCGCCTTGCCGCGCTGCGCAATTGGCGTTATGTCGTGATGTTGCTGAGCTATATGGTAATTTTCCTCGCCGCAAGCAACGTTGTGTCCCGCACCGGAGAGAATTTCTATTTTTACGCCATACCCTACACGCTGCTACCCATAATCGTCAGCATCTTCGGCGAGAACAAAATCGACACGCGCACCGGTTTGTTCGCCCACATAATAACGATCCTTATCGCATCGTTCCAGGTTCCCATGCCTTATACTTTCGTATTGCTGCAAATTTCGGTAGGCATGGTGGCCATCAACAGCATAAAGGACTTTTCGCAACGGTCGCAATTCGTGCGCACGGCAGGCATAATAACGGTCAGCTATTTCATAATGTATTTCGGCTATATCCTGATCGTTTACAACGATTTCTCGATGTTCGAATGGAACCATCTGTTCGCATTGCTGGCAAACGGCATTCTTCTGATGCTCGCCTACCCGCTCATCTTCCTTACGGAAAAATTGTTCAAATTCACTTCCAACGTAACATTGTTGGAATTGACGAACACGAACAATCCCGTACTCAGGGAACTGTCGGAAAAAGCTCCAGGAACGTTCCAGCATTCCATGCAGGTATCCAACCTTGCGGCCGAAGTTGCGGAGACAATCGGGGCGAACCCGTTGCTTACCCGTACAGGCGCGCTTTACCACGACATAGGCAAGTTGGGGAATCCCGCATTCTTTACCGAAAATGCCAAAAACGACAATCTTCATGCCAACCTCACGCCCGAACAAAACGCGCAACAGATAATAAAGCACGTTACGGATGGCGTAACGCTTGCCAAACAGCACCAGCTGCCTGACAAAATAATCGCTTTCATAAAAACGCATCACGGCAAAAGCGTAACGAAATACTTCTACAACACGTGGATGAACGAACACCCCGGGGAAACTCCGGATTTGTCCGCATTCTCGTATCCCGGACCCAACCCGACAACGAAAGAACAAGGCATCGTGATGATTTGCGACGGGGTCGAAGCCGCTTCGCGAAGCCTGCCGGAATATACGGAAGAAAATATCGACAATTTAGTGGACAAATTGGTAAACGGCATAATCAAGGAACATTATTTGGACGATGCGCCGCTTACCTTGAAAGAACTGACGACAATCAAGGCCGTATTGAAAGAACGCCTGCACAGCATATACCACACACGCATTTCTTATCCGGAATTGAAAAATCCGCCGAAAGAAGAAAGCGACGACAACCCTGCTGAAAGCGATACGGAACAAACAAACCGTCCTGAAACGGGAACGGATAGCAAAACGGACTCACAAGAAACGAAGAATACGGACAAATGAAATTTTTTGAACACATCGGCCGATATGCGAAACTGATGGCAGAGACATTCACACTGCCGCAGCGTTGGCGGCTGTTGGGCCGGCAGTACATTAAAGAAATCGAAAAACAGGGACTGCAATCCCTCGGCATCACCATTATCATATCGGTATTTATCGGGTCGGCAATCACCATGCAGATGGTACTGAACACGGAAAACCCGCTGCTTCCGAAATATGTTACGGGCTTGACCACCAGGGAAACCTTGCTGTTGGAGTTCTCCTCCACCATACTTTGCCTCATATTGGCAGGCAAAGTCGGATCCAACATAGCATCGGAAATCGGCACAATGCGCATAACCGAGCAAATAGACGCATTGCAAATAATGGGAGTAAACGCCCCGAATTATTTGATTTTGCCCAAAATACTCGGTTTCGTAACCATCATTCCCTGCCTGGTCATTTTCAGCATGTTTTTCGGCTTGATCGGCGGTTACATAATGGCATACTCCGGCATCATATCCCCTGCGCAATACACCATGGGCATACAGTACGCATTCAATCCGTACTATGTCACATACTCAATAATCAAATCGCTGATATTCGCTTTCATAATATCATCGGTTTCCTCCTACTACGGTTATTATGCCTACGGCGGAGCTTTGGAAGTGGGCAAGGCCAGTACCAACGCCGTGGTAAACAGCAGTATCATAGTGCTGCTTTTCAACGTGATTCTCACTGATTTGTTGTTGGTATGATAGAAGTTGCACATTTGACAAAATCGTTCGGGGACAATACCGTCCTGCACGACATATCCGCAACATTCGACAGCGGAAAGACCAATTTGATCATAGGTCAGAGCGGTAGCGGAAAGACCGTGTTGATGAAATGCATAATAGGCTTGCACCAAGTGGACAGCGGGAAAATATTGTACGACGACACGGATATAACATCCATGACAAAAAAACAGATAACCACGATGCGCCAGAAGGTGGGAATGTTATTCCAGGGTTCCGCGCTCTTCGATTCCATGACAGTAGAGGAAAATGTGCGTTTCCCGCTTGAAATGTTTTCAGAAAAGAGCCGCGAAGAATGGAATGAAAGAGTTAATTTCTGCCTGCAAAGGGTAAATCTCGACCATGCGGCCAAACTTTACCCGTCGGAAATAAGCGGAGGTATGCAGAAACGCGCCGCCATTGCCCGCGCCATCGTCCTGGAACCGACGTACCTGTTCTGCGACGAGCCCAATTCGGGACTTGATCCCCGTACTTCCCTGACAATCGACCGTCTCATCAAGGAAATCACGGAAGAAAACAACATCACCACTATCATAAACACCCATGACATGAACTCCGTTATGGAAATCGGGGACAACATATTGTTCATCCATAAAGGATACAAGTCGTGGCAAGGCAACAAGGACAACATATACGACACGGGCAACACTGATTTGGACGACTTTGTCTTTGCTTCCGAATTATACAAAAAGGTGAAGAAATACCATAGTTACTAGTAATTAGTTGATAGTGAGCGGTGCGCAGCACCGCAGGTTACAGGTGTCTGGGATCAGTAGGCGGCTACGCCGCCTTTATTTACCAGCATATAAGACAACACTGTAACCTATAACCTGTAACCTGTAAAAAGATGGCCATATTAGGATTCATGAAACAACGGCGGCCCCGCCAATTCAATTTGAAGTACCGCTACTACGACGAGCATAAGGAACGTTTGCGCGAGTCGGAGGAGAGAGTACGCAAACAATTGGGAATGGATAAGAAAGAAGGCTACCGGGTTGATCCCGAGCGCATCCGCAACTCCATGAGGGACACATTGGAGGATAGCCGCCAAAAAAAACGCGATATGGTCCGTTTGGGTATCGTGTTAGGTTTTGTCGTGATTTGTTTTTACCTTTTCATACATTATGTCCTCTGACAGTCATGACATAATCCATCTTTTGCCTGACAATGTCGCGAGCCAGATTGCGGCGGGAGAGGTAGTGCAACGCCCGAGTTCGGTAGTCAAGGAATTAGTGGAAAATTCCATAGACGCCGGGGCTACGGAAATCCGCATAATCTTGAAGGATTCCGGCCGCACGCTGATTCAAGTTATCGACAACGGTTGCGGGATGTCCGCGAGCGATGCGGTAACCGCCTTCCAACGGCACGCCACATCAAAAATAAAAGTTGCCGACGACTTGTTCAATCTATCCACCATGGGATTCAGGGGAGAAGCATTGTATTCGATTGCCGCCGTTTCAGAAGTGGAGTTGAAAACACGGCGTGAAGGCGACGAAGTAGGCACTCAAACCATATTTTCGGCAGGCGTACTTCAATCGCAAGAATACATTGCTTGCGACAAGGGGTGCAACATCGCCGTAAGGCATTTGTTCTTCAATGTCCCGGCACGGCGCAAATTCCTGAAATCAAACGAGACCGAACTCCGCAACATAATAAGCTGCTTCGAACAAATCGCCATTTTCTATAACAATATAGCTTTCACGCTGTCGAACAACGGAAACGAATTATTCCGGTTGGAACCGGAAAACCGGCTTCACAGGATACTGTCTCTATTCGGAAAGAAACTCGGCAATCAAATGTTGCCAATCGAAGCCGACACCACTTTGGTAAAAATATCAGGCTATACCGGGAACGTGGAAGCAGCGCAAAAACGGGGTAGCAACCAGTTCTTTTTCGTAAACGGCCGCTATATCCAGCATCCGTACTTCAACAAAGCCGTCTCGATGGCTTACGACCGCATTTTGCCCGACGATTACAGGCCTGCCTATTTCATATTTTTCGATGTCGATCCATCGGGAATAGACGTGAACATACACCCTACCAAAACAGAAGTCAAATTCGAAAACGAACAAGCGATATTCCCTATTATCACGGCCTGCGTCCGTGAAGCCCTGAACAAGGCGAACATTATGCCCGGCATTGATTTCGAAGGTGCAGACAGTACTTTGATTCCGTCACTGAACCGCATTCCGGACTATGCGCCCGAACCTCCGTCCATAAACATCGATCCGGCATACGACCCGTTCAAGACATGCAGTTTCGAGCAATACGGACAAAAGGAACGCAATGCCGCATACGAATGGGAACGGCTTTTCGGCAAGACGCGAAGCAACGAGGCCGCAGAGCCCGGATACGGCAACGAAACCGCCGAAAACGAGGAAGGATTCGTACTTGGAGGCAGATACTATGTTGAGAAACAGGGCACTTGCCTGAGAATAGCCAACTTATACAGAGCCAAGTTCCAAGTGCTTTTTGAAAAATATCTTACTGCTGCGGAAAATAGCGGCGCATCAGGGACAAACCTGTTGTTCCCCGAACTGTTGGAGCTGACCCCGAAAGAAGATTCTTCGTTCTCGCAGATAAGGCCGGCACTGGAAAATATGGGATTCCGGTTCGAGGATTTCGGAAAACACGCATACCAGATATGCGCGGCACCCACGTCGACCGAAAACATGGAAACCGCCAGTCTTATACGGGATTTCCTGACTGACGGACAATTTGAAAGCTTGTTACACCAACCGGCAATAAAATTGGCTGAAAAATTAGCACGCGGCGCGGCTGCATCATCCAACTGCTACACAAAAGCATCCGCAAAAGAACTTGTCGGCGCACTTTCGCGCTGCAAAAGCCCCGCATTTACAAATTACGGCAAAGCCATCTGGCTCATAATTGATGAAAACGAGATGGAACGGCTTTTTGCAAAGTAACAATTTGATATTACATGCTCCACTTTTATTCAAATTCGTAAGCATTAATATTATCATTGCTTACATTTTGTAAAAAACTTACCCAATCCTGATATTTACCCCATACAAATAGTCCGCGCAATAGCGCATATACTATAATTTTGCAAGTAAAACAAGGCAATTGCCTACAAAAAGCAATTCATATTTAGCATTTGTAAGCAAAATCACAAAAAAAACAACAAGGATATGACGGATTTAACGACCGAAACAAGCGGACAGGGACTATATAGTCCCGAATTCGAACATGACGCATGTGGCGTAGGCCTCATCGCCAACATAAAAGGGCAAAAAACACACGATACGGTGGAAAAAGGCCTGCGTATATTGGAGAACATGGTTCACAGAGGAGCGGAAAGCGCGGACAACAAAACAGGGGACGGAGCCGGGATTCTCACGCAAATTCCCCACGAGTTCATTCTGTTGCAGGGCATCCCGGTTCCTGAAAAAGGCACATACGGCACCGGACTCGTATTCCTGCCCAAAGACGGCAAGGAAGCCGACATTTGCATTGACATGATAAAGTCCGCAATCGCACAGGAAGGTTTGAACCTGCTTGCGGTGCGCGACGTACCGGTAAACAGCGACATCTTAGGAGAGATTTCACGCTTGAACGAACCTGGCATAAAACAGATATTCGTTACTGGCGAGAGCGACACCGAGGCTTTGGAACTGAAACTTTATATCATACGGAAAAAAATCGAGAAAGCCGTACTGAAATCAAACCTTGCCCACAAGCGTGATTTCTATATAGTAAGTTTGTCGGCAAAGCGCATAGTCTACAAAGGAATGCTGACCTCGTTGCAGCTGCGGGACTATTATCCTGACTTGACAAGCCCGTATTACACTTCGGGGCTTGCATTGGTACATTCGCGTTTCAGCACGAACACGTTCCCGACATGGGACTTGGCCCAACCGTTCCGTCTCTTGGGACACAACGGGGAAATAAACACCATTAAGGGCAACCGGTTCTGGATGGAAGCACGCGAAAGCATAATGCGCAGCGACCGCTTTGCCGACATGAATGACATTTATCCGATAATACAGCCTGCCATGAGCGACAGTGCATCATTGGACAACGTGCTGGAATTCCTGATAATGTGCGGCAAGAGCCTGCCTCATGCCTTGTCCATGCTTGTCCCTGAAAGTTGGAACGAAAAGAATCCTATCAGCGAGGAGTTGAAAGCTTTTTACGAATACCATTCCATTATCATGGAACCGTGGGACGGCCCGGCCGCGCTCCTGTTCAGCGACGGACGCTATGCCGGAGGAATGCTGGACCGCAACGGCCTGCGCCCTGCCCGGTACACCATAACAAAAGACAACACGATAATAATCGCTTCCGAAGCCGGCGTACTGCCGGTAGAACCCAAAGAAGTGAAAGAAAAGGGCCGTTTGAAACCGGGTAAAATGCTCATGATCGACACAGAAAAGGGCGAGATATACCCTGACGCCTTGCTGAAAGACGAATTGGCAAAAGCCCTGCCCTATTCGGAATGGTTGGAAAAGAACCGCATCGACTTGGATAAAATATCCTCGGGTCGAAGCGTCAAAACAGAAGTGGACAATTTCAAACAGTTGCTGGGGGCATTCGGTTATTATAAGGAAGATTTCGAGAAACTTATGATACCTATGGCACGGGACGGCAAAGAACCCACTTCGTCGATGGGCAATGACACTCCGCTTGCCGTATTGTCAAACAAACCCCAACGCCTGTTCGCCTATTTCCGCCAACTGTTCGCACAAGTAACCAACCCGCCGATAGACCCGATCCGCGAAGAATTGGTAATGTCGCTGAGACTGTACATAGGTGCGCAGGAAGGCAACTTATTGGAACCGTCGCCCGAGTTGTGCAAGATGGTGAAGTTAGACAGCCCCATACTCGACAACAACAGGTTCGACATACTCAAAAACCTGCGTTACAAAGGGTTCCGCTCAATCACCCTGCCAATGCTGTTCGAGCCTGCAAAAGGCGGATACGCATTGGAACGGGCTTTGGACGAGCTTTGCCAGAAATCGGAACAAGCCGTCACGGACGAATACAATTATATAATCCTCAGCGACAGGGGCGTGGATGAAACACATGTCGCGATTCCGTCATTGCTGGCAGTTTCGGCAGTCCATCACTACCTGATTGAAAAACGCAAGCGTATGCAGATTGCAATCGTAGTGGAGACTGGCGAAGCCAGGGAAATCATGCACTTCGCGTTGTTGTTCGGATACGGGGCGACCGCAGTGAATCCGTATATGGCATTCGCAGCCATTAACGAAGTCGTCAAGAAAGGCGAGTTGCAACTGGATTTCCACACAGCCGAAAAGAACTATATAAAAGCAGTGAACAAAGGACTGCTGAAAGTGCTTTCGAAAATGGGGATTTCTACCATCCGCAGCTACAGGGGGGCGCAGATTTTCGAGGCGGTCGGCATAGGCAAAAGCGTTTTGGACAAATATTTCCGTGGCACGGTTTCCAAAATAGGCGGAATCGACATAAAAGACATCCAAACCGAAGCCGAACGCGCACACAAATACGGCTTCTCCGGCCAGACTTTCGACGACTCGTGGACAATCGACAACATGGGACTGTACGCATACCGCAAAGACGGGGAATATCACGCATGGAATCCCGAGACCATATCGCAGTTGCAAATTGCGACTCGGACAGGTGATTACGGGCTGTTCCACAAATATACGGACGGGATAGACAACAAAAAGAATCCTGTGTTCCTGCGCGACATGCTACGGTACAAAAAAGCGGAAAGCCCGATTGATATTTCGGAAGTGGAACCTGCAAGCGAGATAACAAAACGTTTCGTAACCGGCGCCATGTCGTTCGGGTCCATTAGCAAGGAAGCGCACGAAGCGATGGCCATCGCGATGAACAAAATAGGCGGCAAAAGCAACACCGGCGAAGGAGGCGAAGATTCTGCCCGCTTCAAGACGGGCGATGACGGACTGAACCGCCGGAGCGCGATAAAACAGATAGCATCGGGACGTTTCGGGGTAACTACCGAATATCTCGTAAACGCGGACGAATTGCAAATAAAAATCGCACAAGGTGCGAAGCCCGGAGAGGGCGGGCAATTGCCGGGGTTCAAAGTGGACAAGATAATCGCGAAAACAAGACACTCGATACCGGGAATTTCGCTTATATCTCCGCCGCCCCACCACGACATTTATTCGATTGAGGATTTGGCGCAGTTGATCTTCGACTTGAAGAACGTGAACCCGAAAGCAAGGATAAGCGTAAAGTTGGTTTCCGAGGCCGGAGTAGGCACAATCGCGGCAGGCGTTGCCAAAGCAAAGGCCGACATGATACTGATTTCGGGAGCGGAAGGAGGCACGGGCGCGAGTCCCGCGAGCTCTATAAAGTATGCGGGACTGCCAATGGAATTGGGACTGGCGGAAACGCAACAGACCTTGGTAATGAACAATTTGAGAGGTCTTGTGAGATTGCAGGCCGACGGTCAGTTGAAAACAGGCAAAGACATTGTGGTCTCAGCCTTGTTGGGCGCGGAAGAATTCGGATTCGCCACATCCGCACTGATAGTCTTGGGATGCGTGATGATGCGTAAATGCCACCTGAACACCTGCCCGATGGGTGTAGCGACGCAAAACGAGGAATTGCGCAAGCGGTTCATCGGCCGATACGAATATCTCGTGAACTACTTCAACTTCCTTGCCGAGGAAGTCCGCGAACATTTGGCCGCAATGGGTTTCAGGAGTTTGGACGAGATAGTCGGGCACAGCGAACTTTTGGAATTCGTCCCCTCGGACATAAACGCGAAAGCCGCAAAGGTAAGTTTGGACAAATTGCTTTACCTGCCCGAAGAGGCGAGGACAAACGCTATACGCAATACAAAACGTCAACATCACAAAATAGAAGATGTACTTGATCAAAAACTGATACGGAAAGCCACGGCAGCGATAGAAAACCATGTAAACGTGGAAGCATCTTTCCCGGTTTACAATACCGACCGCACGACAGGTGCCATGTTGTCGGGAGAAATCGCCTTGAAATACGGTGAGAAAGGCCTGCCGGACAACACCATCCGCTATACATTCCAAGGCTCGGCCGGACAAAGTTTCGGGGCATTCCTGACAAAAGGCACTACCTTCCGGTTGGAGGGAGAAGCCAACGACTATCTCGGAAAGGGGCTTTCGGGCGGCAAGATAACCGTAGTTCCTCCAATCGGCAGCACTTTCGCACCCGAGGGCAACATAATAGCCGGCAACACGTCGCTTTACGGCGCGACATCCGGAGAAGTTTACATAAACGGGATAGTCGGCGAACGGTTCTGCGTAAGGAACTCCGGAGCGATTGCCGTGGTGGAAGGTGCGGGAGACCATTGCTGCGAATACATGACAGGCGGCCGCACTGTCGTATTGGGAGAAACAGGGCGCAACTTTGCTGCCGGCATGAGCGGCGGCATAGCTTACGTACTCGACATGAAAGGGAATTTCGATTATTTCTGCAACATGGAAATGGTGGAGCTTTCCCTGATAGAAGACAGTTCCGACAACCGGGAATTACGGATGCTTGTGCAAAAACATTACGACAACACTCTCAGTCCGTTGGCAAAACGCATACTTGACAATTGGGATGAATACCTGCCGCATTTTATCAAGGTTACGCCCATCGAATACAAGAAAGTATTGCAAGATGAAAAAATAGAGGCGATAAAGAAAAAAATCGCCCAAGTGGAATATGATTATTAAGAAAAACAATACACGATCATGGGAAACCCGAAAGCATTTTTGACAATCAAACGCAAGGAAGCCGGTTACAGGCCGGTAGCCGAACGAAGAATAGATTTCGGTGAAGTGGAACAGACACTGAACACCGACGACAGGATGTTGCAAGCCTCTCGCTGCATGGATTGCGGAGTACCTTTTTGCCATTGGGCGTGTCCATTAGGCAACAAGAATCCGGAGTGGCAGGACGCGCTGTACAAAGGCAAATGGAAAGAAGCCTTGGCAATTTTACAAAAGACAAACAATTTTCCGGAGTTTACGGGACGTGTCTGCCCTGCATTATGCGAAAAAGCATGTGTATTGTACCATAGCGAACATTCCGCCGTCACATGCCGCGAAAACGAAGTCGCCATAATAGAACACGCATTTGCCGAGGGTTACGTAAAACCGCATGTCCCGGCAGTCCGCAGCGGTAAAAATGTGGCCGTGGTAGGCAGCGGACCTGCCGGAATGGCTGCCGCAGCCCAACTAAACAAAGCCGGACACAGCGTTACCGTATTCGAGAAGAATGAAGCCATAGGCGGACTGCTCCGTTTCGGTATTCCCGATTTCAAATTGAACAAACACGTAATAGACCGTCGTTTGGAAATAATGAAAGCAGAGGGTATCGAGTTCAAAACGGGAATAAAAATCGGGAATGACTATCCTGCCGCGAAACTGCTGGCCGACTTCGATGCCGTCTGTCTTGCCATGGGTGCGGAGCAACCACGCGACCTGACAATCGAAGGCAGGGATTTGGACGGGGTATATTTCGCATTGCAATTGCTGCAACAACAGAACCGTGTGCTTGCCGGCAAGGAGTTCGGCAAAGACGAGCGCATTTCAGCCAAAGGCAAGGACGTGTTGGTTATCGGCGGCGGCGACACCGGCAGCGACTGCGTGGGAACCGCCATTCGCCAAGGCGCGAAAAGCGTAACCCAGATAGAAATCATGCCAATGCCTCCAAAAGACGAAAACCCTGCCACACCTTGGCCGAATTGGCCGGTAATCTTGAAAACGTCAAGTTCGCACGAAGAAGGCTGCATACGCCGCTGGAGTTTGTCCTCCAACCGGTTTCTTGGCGAAAACGGCAAACTGTCGGGAGTGGAAGTGGAAGAAGTTGAATGGCTGCCGTCCCCGGGCGGAGGCCGTCCGACAATGAAGCCTACCGGCAAAAGGGAAACAATAAAAGCCCAAATGGCACTTTTGGCAATGGGGTTCACACAGCCTGTGCACGGCGGACTATTGGAAGACTTGGGAGTGGAATTCGATGCAAGGGGCAACGTGAGAACCGATACGGGACACAAGACATCGGTAGAAAAAGTATTCGCTGCCGGAGACGTGAACACGGGTGCAAGCTTGGTAGTCAGAGCCATAGCAGCCGGGCGCGACGCAGCAGCCGCAATCAATGATTATTTAAGCAAATAACCTTTAAAACAGAAAACTATGTGTGGAATCGCATGTGCATTCGACATAAAACAACAAGCCTCCGAACTAAGGCCGCAGGTGTTGCAGATGGCCAAACGCATACGGCACAGGGGACCGGACTGGTCGGGAATTTATTCCTGCGACAAGGCGATCATGGCTCATGAACGACTTTCGATAGTCGACCCCATGTCGGGGAAACAACCTTTGTACAGCAAGGACGGGAAATTGGTATTGGCCGTAAACGGTGAAATTTACAACCACCGCAAAATACGCGAACGCTTCGCAGGCAAATACGAATTCCTTACAAATTCCGATTGCGAGGTAATCCTTGCCCTTTACCGCGAAAAAGGGCCTCGTTTCCTTGAAGATTTGAACGGCATATTCGCCTTCGCCCTTTACGACGTGGAAAAAGACTGCTACATGATAGGTCGCGACCACATAGGCATAATTCCCTTGTACCAAGGATGGGACGAAGCCGGTACACACTACGTCGCATCGGAACTGAAAGCCTTGGAAGGCTATTGCGTGAAAATCGAAGAATTCATGCCGGGCACGTACTATTTCAGCCCGGACAAAAAAAGCACCGTATGGTATCACAGGGATTGGGAAAACTACGATGCGGTAAAGGACAACGTTTCGGACATAAACACGCTAAGGAAAGCCCTCGAAGACGCAGTTGAAAGACAGTTGATGACAGACGTGCCATACGGCGTGTTGTTGTCGGGAGGTTTGGATTCTTCGATAATTTCCGCAGTGGCTAAAAAATTCGCAGCCAAACGAATCGAGACAGGCAACGTTTCCGATGCGTGGTGGCCGCAACTGCACTCGTTCGCCATAGGTTTGGAGGGGTCTCCCGACTTGGCCGCCGCACGCAAAGTAGCGGAACACATAGGCACTGTCCACCACGAGGTGCACTTTACCGTGCAGGAGGGGTTGGACGCTATCCGCGATGTGATTTACCATATCGAGACATACGATGTTACCACGGTGCGCGCAAGCACGCCGATGTATCTCTTGGCAAGAGCCATCAAATCGATGGGCGTGAAAATGGTCCTTTCAGGCGAAGGAGCGGACGAAATTTTCGGAGGCTACTTGTATTTCCACAAAGCCCCGAACGCGGAAGAGTTCCACAAAGAAACTGTGCGCAAATTGTCAATGCTGCATTTGTATGACTGCCTGCGTGCGAACAAATCGTTGGCAGCATGGGGAGTGGAGGGCCGAGTTCCTTTCCTCGACAAAGAGTTTTTGGACGTGGCCATGCGGCTTAACCCGAAAGACAAAATGGCCGGCAACGGTAAAATAGAAAAATGGATCTTGCGCAAGGCATTCGAGGATTACCTGCCGGAAAGCATGGCATGGCGGCAAAAGGAACAATTCTCCGACGGTGTCGGCTACAATTGGATAGACACGTTACGCGAAATGACCGCCAATCTCGTTTCGGACGAAGAGTTCGCGAAAGCGGCGGAAAGATTCCCTTTGAACACCCCCATGACGAAAGAGGAATATTACTACCGCAGCATTTTCGCGGAACTGTTCCCATCGGAATCCGCTGCCGCCTGCGTACCGTCGCTGCCATCGGTCGCATGTAGCACGCCGGTGGCATTGGAATGGGACGCGGCTTTCAAGCAGATGGCTGACCCGTCGGGCCGTGCCG
>JADIMR010000004.1 GCA_017694565.1 Candidatus Enterocola intestinipullorum
CCACAAAAAAGAGTTTGGAATTTAATTCCAAACTCTTTTTTTGAGGTTCCTAGCAGAATCGAACTGCTGTATGCGGTTTTGCAGACCGTTGCCTAACCACTCGGCCAAGGAACCATTTATTATGTTTACGTGCGATGCGCGTGTGCGTGTGCGCCTTGTCAAACGCGGGGCAAAGATATGCTTTTTATGCGTAATAAAAAAATTAATGCGAAAAATTTTTCGAAGCCAAATAAAATGCGCTTTATAATGGGTTTGAATGAATAAATTTTGTAAATTCGCACGCTGAAATTCAATTGAAGGTCATAAAACATGGCAAATAAGAACAAACAAGAACAAGATCAGGAATTGAAAGCCATCGAGGGCGCGTTGACAAGTTCCGAAGCATTCTTTGAAAAAAATCAAAAACCATTGATTATCACACTTGTGGCAATTATTGTAATTGCCGCTGTGTGGCTGTTGGTTAAAAATTTGTATATTGACCCCCGCGAGAGCGAAGCCGAAGCCGTAATGTCTGTCGGTCAAACATATTTCCAAAACGGTGATTACCGTACAGCGTTGGACGGGGACAGCATAGATTTTCCCGGTTTTATCGCAGTAGGGGAAGATTACACTCTTACAAAATCAGCAGAGTTGGCAAAAGTGTATAGCGGTTTGTCTTTCTTCAAATTGGGAGAGTACGAAAACGCCATTTCATATTTGGAACAAACGAGCCTTTCCGATGACATTATGCAATATACGGTACAAGGCACAATAGGTGATTGTTACGTGCAGTTGGGAGATAGCGTAGAGGCAGTAAAATATTTCATCAATGCGGCCAAATCAAAGAATATCTTGGTTCGTCCCGTGTATTTGGTAAAGGCTGGTTTGTGTTACGAGGCTGCCGGCAATTATGCCAAAGCATTGGAAATGTATGAAACTGTAAAGAATGGCAAGCTGGAAGCTCAAAGCGGTATTCCGGAAGTTGACAATATAGATAAATATATAGCAAGGGCGGCCGCACATGTCGAGTAAGGATCATAATTTGTCAGAATACGATTCGGAAAAAATGCCGGACAAGGCAGTTGTTGCCGGACAAGCTTATGCCGTGGTTGTTTCGGATTGGAACCAAGAGGTAACTTCCCGCTTGTGTGAAGGCGCGATCCGTGCATTGAAAGAAAACGGTGCAGGTAATATAGAAGTTTTCCATGTTCCGGGAGCTTTTGAATTGACATTCGCTGCCAAAACCCTTATTCAGGAAGGCAAGTACGATGCAATCATAGTACTTGGTTCGGTAGTAAGAGGCGGAACCCCGCATTTCGATTATGTGTGCAGCGGAGTAACGCAGGGCATTACGATGTTGAATGCCAACAGGAAAGAAAATGTCCCGGTCATTTTCGGAGTTTTGACAACCGACGACATGCAACAAGCACTTGACAGGGCAGGAGGATCATTGGGTAACAAGGGCGTTGAAGCGGCAGTTACAGCAATAAAGATGGTATCTTTCAATAAGTAGTAAAGATAAGATTCATAAATTTATCATTTTGATGAAAGCAACGCGGAAGTAGCTCAGTTGGTAGAGCATCAGCTTCCCAAGCTGAGGGTCGCGGGTTCGAGCCCCGTTTTCCGCTCCAAGTTGCAAGAAAGCACAAGCGAACAAAACGCCTGTGCTTTTTTTGTGGCACATGAACCCGCGACCCTCGCCCTCTTTGGGGGCGGCAGCAAGTCCGCAGGACTTGGCTGCGGGGGATAAAACGATTAAAAGAGCTTGCGGAGCAAGCACCGGGCTTCAGCCCGGCGGACGAAGTCCGTATAATAAAATGAAAATCGACGCGAAGCGTCGAGCCCCGTTTTCCGCTCCAAGTTGCAAGCAAGCACAAGCGAACAAAACGCCTGTGCTTTTTTTTGTGGCACAAGAACCCGCGACCCTCGCCCCCTCTGGGGGCAGTCAAAATTCGCGCAAACGAGCGCAGAGGACAAACTTTTTTGGACAAAATCAAAGTTAAGCCAAATTTGTGGAAACTCAAAAATCTCAAAACAACCTCTCCAAATTCATCGAAAGAAAATCCTCCGCACTTATGCCGCCATCACCTACGATAAAAGTCGATTGCGTATTAAACAGCTTGCGGAATTTGTCCAATCCATCCGTCCGTTTTTCCGCATTGCTTTTCATCTCAATGGCTACTACCGCACCTTTCTTGCGCAGGACAAAATCCACTTCATCGTCCCGCTCACGCCAATAAAACACTTCAAAACGATGAACGAAGGCTTGGCTTACTATATAAGCACCGATGCCAGACTCAAAGATTCGTCCCCAATACTTACGGTTCAATATAGCTTGCTCAAAGGTCAACGGGCTATACACCATCTTTAACGCATTGTTATACACCTGCAACTTGGGGATACTGGCACGCCGCCTTGCCATATCTACACTGAATTTCTGGAGTCCGCAAAGCAATCCGCTTTCATTCAATAGGTTGATATACCCAGCCAAGGTAACCGTGTTCCCGGCATCTTGGAGAGATCCTAACATTTTGTTCAACGAAAGCAACTCGCCCGAATAGGCCGCACCCAACTCAAAGGTCTGACGTAACAAGGCAGGCTTGCTAATTGGCGTATCCATCAGAATGTCTTTGTTGATAGTGGCCTCGATGATAGCCGACTGAATGTATTGGCTGAAGCGGTCTTCATCGCCAATCAAGGTAGCCGCACCGGGGTAGCC
>JADIMR010000044.1 GCA_017694565.1 Candidatus Enterocola intestinipullorum
TTGAAGATTACCTGTCCTATTGCGACACCGTATTGTCGCGTCCCGACAGCGGGAGATATTATTTCAAGGACATGGTCCCGAGCTTAGGGGTATTCGTACCGAGGATGCAATTCATAGCGCACAAGAGTCCCGATCCGGACAGCACATACGTCGCAGTCGGCATATCCATGACAACCGACGTGGACACGAGCAAGACAAGCAACGTGTGTACGAAAACATTCAAAGTAAGGATATTGAACCGCCCCGTACCCGACAGCGAGGACGAAAGCATAGATGAAAAAGTCGACCGTCTGATAAAGGATGCGAGGAAAGCGGGGAAATCATAAAATACAGCAGAAATAAAACCAGAATCCGCAAATGAAAAAAATCCTGTTTTGTTTACTTACCGGGCTGACAACGTGCCTTATGCTGTCATGTGAAGGGCCGTCCACTTACCGCAGCCCCGAAACCAACATTTACAGCATTGCCATCAACCGGGACACTCTCGAATACGGTGAAATACTTGACACTTTGTATGTCGGGGACACGCTGCGCTTGGGCATGGTGCTCAATCCTTATTACAACGCATTGCGCGAATTCGAAGTGGAAATAGACCGCAATTACCTGCAAGATTCCATTTTCGCCCAAAGCGATTATGAAAGATATTTCGACACGCAAAGATCAAATCCAGAAAGCGGGCTGTACGTTTTCAACCCCGACAGCCTTGTAGCTGGCGAAGCCATGGCCATCCCGAATGCACAATTCGTAGCCTTGCAGCCCCGCAACCCGGCAAGCACCAGGACACCGATACGCCTTATCCTCACGTCCGATTTGGATGTGGACAACGCAAATCCGACCGTAACATCGCTCAGCATATTGATTGCCGAAAAGGACGATGCCGAGAAAAACGACGGAGACCGATAAACTCCGCCCGTACATTGGTTTTATCACATATTTCATTCTTTAAGCGAAATGATTCCTTTGGATAAATTAGTACGACCCAATATTTGGGCGTTGGAGCCCTATTCCTGCGCACGCAACGAATACAGCGGGGCCGCCTCGGTATTTTTGGATGCGAACGAAAACCCGTACAACGAGCCTTACAACCGTTACCCCGATCCATTACAACTCGCATTGAAAGAAAAAATAGCCGCAATAAAAAATGTGAGACCCGCACAAATCATGCTCGGCAACGGCAGCGACGAACCCATAGATTTGATTTACCGCATATTTTGCGAACCGGGAAAAGACAATGCTGTGGCGATAAATCCGACTTACGGCATGTACAAGGTATGCGCCGACATAAACAACGTGGAATACCGCAAGGTGGATCTTGACGAAGATTTCAAGTTGGACGCCGGCAAGGTGCTTGCGGCATGCGACGGGCAAACGAAAGCCGTGTGGCTGTGTTCTCCCAACAACCCGAGCGGCAACCTGCTCGACAAGCATGAAATAGAAAAAATCCTTGACGGATTCGGGGGAATCGTGATAATAGATGAAGCATACATCGATTTCGCGGGAGGCTTTTCATGGCTTACGGTTTTGGACGACCATCCCAACATGGTCGTATTGCAGACATTTTCGAAAGCATGGGGAATGGCATCGGTACGTTGCGGCATGGCTTTCGCTTCCGAAGACATCACGGGCCTGTTCAACAAAGTCAAATATCCCTACAATATCAATCTTCTGACACAACGCTTCGTAAGCGGGCAATTGGAAAAATCCGCAGAAAAAGAACAGTGGGTAACAGAAATCCTGAAAGAGAGGGAAAAACTGGTTAAAGAAATCGAGGCTCTCGACATCTGCGAAAAGACATACCACACGGATGCCAATTTCGTGCTTGCGAAAATAAGGAACGCCGATGATTGTTACCGCTACCTGATGAACGGGGGCATCATAGTCCGCAACCGGAGCAAAGTGGACTTGTGCGGCGACTGCCTGCGGATAACGGTAGGCTCTCCGGAAGAAAATTCTGAATTTATTGAAGCCATACGGAAATTCAAATAATCCACCTCAATGAAAAAACGTGCCCTTTTTATAGACCGCGACGGGACAATAATAGTCGAGCCACCAGTAACAGAACAAGTAAACACTCTTGAAGAATTGGAGTTTTTGCCGGGTGCCATACGCAATTTATATTTCATAGCCAGGAATTTGGATTTCGAATTGGTGATGGTTACAAACCAGGACGGGCTCGGCACACCTGCATACCCTATGGAAAATTTCGAAAAGGTGCAGGGCAAGATGTTGCAAATCCTTGAAGGCGAAGGAGTGGTTTTCAATGACATCAAGATAGACAAATCGCGCCCGGAAGACGGACTGCCGACACGCAAACCGGGAACGGGAATGCTCACCGCCTACATGGACGGCAGTTACGACCTGTCCTCTTGCTACGTGATAGGAGACCGCGAGACCGATGAACAATTGGCGGAAAACCTCGGCGCGAAAGCCATACGCATAGGTTCCGACCGTTTCCCCGACTGGGACAAGATATGTGAATACTTGTTCGCGGGAGAACGCAGCTGCTCCGTTAGCCGCAAGACCAAGGAAACCGATATAAAAATCGCTTTGGATTTGGACGGCACAGGCAAAACGTCCGTTTCAACCGGCATCGGCTTTTTCGACCACATGCTCGAACAAATCGGCAAGCACGCGGGCATCGATTTGACGATTGACGTGCATGGCGACTTGAACGTGGACGAGCACCACACCATCGAAGACACGGGCATCGCGCTCGGAGAAGCGTTGTCCAAGGCATTGGGCGACAAACGCGGCATTGAACGATACGGATATTGCCTACCCATGGACGACTGCTTGTGCAGCGTTGCATTGGATTTCGGCGGCCGCCCGTGGCTTGTCTGGGACGTGGAATTAAAGAGGGAAAAAGTAGGTGATTTTCCGACCGAAATGCTGATGCACTTCTTCAAATCACTAAGTGACAATGCCAAAATGAACCTTAACGTAAAAGCGGAAGGAGAAAACGAACACCATAAGATTGAAGGCATTTTCAAGGCATTCGCCCGTTCGATAAAAATGGCAATCAAACGCGACATCTACAAGTTCGAACTGCCAAGCACGAAAGGAAGTCTCTAAAACAGTATAAGCATGGAAAAAACGGCAAAAAATTTT
>JADIMR010000045.1 GCA_017694565.1 Candidatus Enterocola intestinipullorum
CGTTTTTTATTGCTTTGCCGATATGTTTATTTTGCGGCTGCAATTGATTCTTTACGGAATTCTTTCAGTGCTTTTTCCAATTCCAAAGAAGCTTTGCGGGCACGCATACCTGCTGCTTTGTTGCCGTTTTCAACTTGAGCTGTCGCATCTTTCGTGAAGGCTTCCACAAGCCCGTTGATTTTGTCCATCAATTCTTTCATGGTAAATGATTTTTGTTAAAGTTATTAATGATACTGATTGTGCTGTTTTGCACTCAACATTGCGAATATAAGCCTTTTGGTTGGAATATCGGCAATGTAGGCGAGTTTTTTATTGTCGTGGACGGCAATTTACGTAAAATTCAGTTTTTCAGTCTTATCTCGACGGCATTTTTATGTGCGGTCAACAGTTCGTTTTCGGCTAAGACGGTTATGGTTTTTGCCAATTTTTCCAACCCTTTCCTGCTTATTTCCTGAAAGGTTATTTTTTTTATGTAACTGTCCAAGTTCACGCCGCTGTACATTCTTGCGAAGCCGGATGTGGGCAGGGTGTGGTTTGTGCCGGAAGCATAGTCTCCCGCACTTTCCGGGGTGTTGTATCCTAGGAACACGCTGCCTGCGTTTATTACCTTTTCGGCCAAATCCCGGTAGCCGTCGCACGAGATTATAAGGTGTTCCGGTGCGTAGGCGTTGCACATGTCCATTGCGGTATCAAGGTCGGGAAGAATGAAAATCTTGCTGTTGTCCAATGATTTGCTGATATATTGCGCCCTTGATGACATGGCGCATTGGCGGTCGGCTTCTCCGGCGACTTCCAAGGCGAATTCTTTCGATGTGGTGAACAGTACCGATTGGCTTGTTGTGCCATGCTCCGCTTGCGACAGCATGTCGGCTGCGGCTACTTCGGCTTTAGCGTTGGAGTCTGCTATGATTGCCACTTCGGATGGTCCGGCGGGCATGTCGATTGCTACATCTTGCAAACTTGCCAATTGTTTGGCCATTGTCACGTAGGGGTTGCCCGGTCCGAAAATCTTGTACACTTTGGGAATAGTGGCTGTTCCGCAAGCCATCGCGGCGATGGCTTGCGCGCCGCCGACTTTGAATATCTTGTGTACTCCCGATATTTTGGCGGCATACAGGATTGCGGGATGGATTGAGCCGTCGGCGGCGGGAGGCGTGCAAAGCACGACCTCCGAACAGCCTGCGATTTGTGCCGGGACTGCTAACATCAGTACTGTGGAAAACAGCGGTGCAGTGCCTCCGGGGACATACAATCCCACTTTCTCTATCGCTACGGCCTTTTGCCAGCAAACCACTTCTTCGGCGGTTTCGACTTTCGCAAGCGACGGTATTTCCGCAGCGTGGAATTTATATATGTTGTCCTTTGCGTTGCGTATGGCTTCTTTCAAATCCTCTTCGAGCAAAGTCTCCGCAGTATCTATTTCCTTTTCGCTTACTTGGATATTTTCGAGTCCGACTTTGTCGAACTTCAATTCCAATTCTTTCAAGGCAACATCCCCGCGTTGTCTTACATCGTCCATTATTGCAGCCACGCTTTGGCGTATCGCCGCATCATCGGCCTTGCCCGGACGTGCCAGCAGCGCGTCCCAATCTTCGCGGGCAGGATTATCGTATATTTTCATTTTTATCAGGTTGCAAAAGTGTGATGGAAAATACGTTTAAAGTATCATCTTTTCGATTGGTACAACCAGTATGCCTTCCGCGCCAAGGGCTTTGAGTTTGCTTATTATGTCCCAGAATTTGTCTTCGCTTATGACGGATTGCAACGAGGACCAGCCTTCCTGTACCAAAGGCGTGACGGTAGGCGATTTCATTCCCGGCAGCAGTTTGCAAACATCGGGTATTTTGTCGTTGGGAACGTTAAGTATGATGTATTTCTTGCCCTCTGCGTTTTTATAAGACGAGAAGCGGAACAACAATTCGTTCAAAATCGCCCTTTTTTCATCACTGAGGTTTTTGTTGCAAATCATAAGGGCTTCCGATTTCATCACCACTTCCACCTCTTTCAGGTTGTTGCTTACCAAGGTGCTGCCGGAACTTACTATGTCGAAAATGCAGTCGGCAAGGTTTATGCCCGGAGCGATTTCCACCGATCCGGTTATTATGTGTATGTCGGCACGAATCCCCTTTTCGTCCAAGAATTTCTTTAATATATGGGGATACGAAGTGGCAATCCTTTTGCCTTCGAACCATTGCAGGCCGGGATATTCTTCCGCTTTGGGAATTGCCAAAGACAGGCGGCATTTGCTGAAATTCAGCCTTTTGACAATTTCGGCATCTTCGTTTTTCTCCACATATTCGTTTTCGCCGATAACGCCGGCGTCCGCAATGCCGGTGGCAACGGCTTGGGGTATGTCGTCGTCGCGCAAAAACAAGACTTCCACGGGGAAATCTTTTGACTGTAAAAGCAACAAACGTTTTGTAGATTCCAATTTTATGCCGGACTCTTCCAACATCCGCATGGTTTCCTCATGCAGCCGGCCTTTTGTCTGTACCGCGATACGCAACATATTTGTAATAGTTTTAAATTGTGTCAGATTTTTGTTTCTGGTACAAAGATAGTTATTTTTTAGTGGTTAGTGGTTAGTTGATAGTGGTTAGTGGTTAGTTTCGGGTTATACCGTTTAGTGCCAGCTATCGCGTAAGTTTAGCACCTTGCAGTGATAGCAACAAAGTTCAGGGTGGTAGCCCCCTTTGGGGGCAGGTTTT
>JADIMR010000046.1 GCA_017694565.1 Candidatus Enterocola intestinipullorum
GCCGCATACCGGCACTTGGCTCCTGAAATCGTGAGCCTGCGATGCTTCGCATCGCTAAAAATATCCACTATCAAGCCCAATCGTCGAGGTCGATGATGGGTGCGTGGTCGGTGGATGGTTTGTTTTTTTCGCGTTCGTACAGATGCCAATCGCACACGTCGTCCAAGGTGAAACCTGTGGCGATAAGTGTTACCCGGCATTTGCTGCCTTTTTCATCCCTGACGGAAAGCCCCCAGAAAATTTCTTTAAGCGAAATGTTGCCTTTCTTGCTGAACTTTTCCACAAATTCGTTCACGCCGTTCAATTCACCGAGAGTGATTTCGTCTTCCTTGGGGCTGGAAATGTGAATCAGTATGTACGATGATTTGCCTATGTCCCTGCCTTTGAGCAACGGATGCTCCACGGCGTTGGTCAGTGCTTGTATGACCCTGTTTTCCCCATCGGCCTCTCCGGTATTCATTATCGCCACGCCGCTGTTTTTCAATACTGCGGTAATGTCCGCCTGGTCAAGATTTATCTTGTCAGGATTTTCAACAATGTCGGCAATTCCCAATGTCGCGGAGGCGATGATGTCGTCGGCTTCCTTGAACCCTTCCGATACCGGGCGGTCTTCGTATGTCCGGGAAATTTGCTGGTTGTTGAAAACCATTATTGCGTCGGTCGTGGCCAGCATGTTACGCAATCCGTCCTTTGCCTTGTTGATGCGGTTTTCCTGTTCCCAACTGAAAGGCATTGTAACCACTCCGATGGTCAGATGTCCTTTTTCCTTTGCGGTTTTCGCAATTACGGGAGCAGCCCCGGTTCCTGTTCCGCCTCCCATTCCGGCAATGATGAATACTATGCTGCCGTCTCCGAATAGGGACGAGATTTCATCGATGCTTTCTTCCGCTGCGGCTTTCCCTTTCTTTGAGTTGGCCCCGCAACCCCTGCCGTTGCACAAGTTCTCCCCAAGCGTGATCTTGCAAGGCACGTCCGAACGGTTCAGGTCTTGGAAATCGGTGTTGCAGATAGCATAAAAGATGTTGTCCGTGCCGCGTTCGTACATGCGGCCCACGGCATTTCCTCCTGCGCCGCCGACACCGATGATTTTTATCAGTCCTGGTCCCGAATACGGAAATCTTACGTCCAACATGCTTTTCGTTATCTGAATTTTTCGTTGTCGTCGTTAAGGTTGAACAGGGATTTGAATCCGTTCAGCATTTTCCTTGCCTGTTTCTTCTTTTGTCCGCCGCCGGAATTGTATTCCGGTTTGCGGGCAGCGAGGCAATCTTCATTGCCCGCTGCCAATATTGCAGCAAGGCTGCAATATTGCGGGGCGAGCAGCTGCCTTGCCGTCTCGTTGTCCGCAAACAACTTGTCCGGTACGGCAGTCCTTACCGGCAGCCCCGTGCGTTGCCGCAAATAGTCTTCGAATCCGGCAAGGCGGCTGCCGCCCCCGCAAACCACAATGCTGTGGACGGTTCTGGCAAACCGGTTTTCGGCTTCCATTTTGTCCAATACGCGCAGGTTGGCAAGAAGACGCGCCCTGACCACGTCGTTTACGTATTTTTTGTGTATGAAATAGTCCGCTTGCCCTTCAACGGGTTTTTTCAGGCGGATCCGCTGGTCCTCGTTTTCGGGAACGGGCATCGCGCCGGCGAACCTGTTTATCAGCATCTGGCATTTGTCGCGGCTGAAGCTTTTCAATCCCAAATCTTCCGTGATGTACGACATGAGGTCGTTGAAAAAATAATCGGTGCCGGCAGGCCGCGTGTTGTTCAAAACGACATTCCCGTTTTCGTATACTACCGATGAGGTAGTTCCCCGTCCGAGGTCGATGAAAAGGCAACCGTCCGCTTTCTCTTTTTCGCTCAGCAAACAGGCTGCTGTTAGCTTTGCCGGCGAACTGCTTGCCCGTTTAAGCGTCTTTCCGTCATTGGCCAGATATGACAGGCATTCTTCCAGCGTAGTGTCGAAATCGGGTTTCTTGTCAAGCAGTCCCTGCCCGGAATAGCCTATGAAAAATTGTGCGATTGGCAGCCCCGAAGCATTTTCCAATTTCCTGCAAATGCTTTTAAGGTGGAAAATCACGCCGTCTTTCAATGCGGCGTTTCCGTGCAGCACTTCGCCGTCCTTGCACTTCTCTTCGTTGAATGCAAGCAGCTCGATGCCCGCTTCCGTTTTGGAAGCCACTGCTCCCGCAATCTTGTCTGTCCCTATGTCTATTGCCGCTATTATCAATTTTTCTTCGTTTGTTGTCCGTGTACGGTTATTTGGTGGCGTAAATCAGCCCCTCGTAGCTGACATCCACCATGCGGTACTTGTCGCTCCACGCGAACCCCGGATATTGTTCGTACCATGCACGGAGTTTTCCGAGTTTGGCGTATATGTTGTCGGGCGTGCCGATTTTGATTACGTTCACGCCTTTTTTCGTTCCAAGGAAATAATCCCCGTCCTCCCCTACATGTATCTGGTCTATGTGGTTTTTGTAAAACTCGTTATTTCCAAGGTATTTTACGAGATCGAAAATAACGGATTTTGCCATATTTTCCTTTACCCTGCCGGTAACCACGGGAAGAAGTGCGGTATGATGCGGGGAAACGGGCATTTTCTTCCGTTCGGAATCTATATAATAATCTTCAACGGGGGTTTTCACCATTAATACAGGTTGGCGTTGGGTGATTTCCAATGTCATTACCCCGTTGTCTCCTATGTAACATTCCGAATTTTTTACAAAGCTAATGGAATTTATTGTTTTTTCCACGCTGTCCGCCAAATTATGGCTTACCTTTCTGCCTACCGGGTCGATATGTGCTTCCGACAGCTTGTCCTTGATATCGTTGTTGTTTATGAAATTGTATGTGTCGCTGTCCGTTATGTCGATTACCAATGATCCGCAAACCACTTCGTCGCTGCCTAAGCCGGCAACGGCGGCCCATACCAGATATGACGCAAAAAAGGCGGCACAAATGGAACTCAGGATTATTTTTATTATTTTGACTGTTTTAGGGTTCAATATCCAGATGTTTTTGCTTTGTATTGCGCAAGGTTATACGTTCTTGGTTTTCAGGTAATTTTCAATTTGCGGAACGAGGCGGTCTATGTCGCCTGCGCCCAAAGTCAGCAGCACGTCGAAATTTTTGCTGTCCAATACTTTCAGCAGGTTCTGCTTGGTGGCCAGGCATTTGTCCCATGCGGTTATGTTATCCAATATCAGGGCCGAGCTGACACCTTCTATTGGCAATTCGCGCGCTGGGTAGATGTCAAGCAGCACGACAGTGTCCAATACCGACAGGCTTTCTGCAAATTCCTTGTAGAAATCGCGCGTGCGGCTGTAAAGGTGCGGCTGGAATACCCCGCATATCTTCTTGCCGGGGTAAAGTTGCTTGATGGATGCGATAGCAGCCGAAATTTCTTTCGGGTGGTGGGCGTAATCATCGATATATACCACCTTGCCGGTTTTTATTCTCGTGTCGAAGCGGCGGGCTACTCCTTGGAAGCTTGCCATTGCCTGCAATATGCCGTCGTCGTCCACGCCTTCTATTTTGGCTACCGCCATCGCAGCCGTGGCGTTTTCCACATTGATCGGGGCGGGAGCACCCAATCCGACCTTGTCGATGCGCCCTCCGGGATATACGAAATCGAAAGTCGTGGCACCGTCGCCGCAAACAATGTTTTCTGCATGGAAATCTGCCTGCTTGTCGTCTTTCGAATAGGTGTATACCCTTACGCCTTCAACGGTTTTCGGATCGAGTTCTATGCCTTTTTTGTAAATAAGGCTGCCTCCGCTTCGTATCAAGGAGCAGAAATCGGAGAAAGCTTCAAGCAGTTTTTCGCGGCTGCCGTAAATGTCCAAATGGTCGGAGTCGGTGGCGGTAATCACCGCGATATACGGTTTGAGTTGCAAAAACGAGCGGTCGTATTCGTCGGCTTCCACTACCACCGTCTCGCTTTTGTCCGAAACCACGAGGTTCGAGCCGTAGTTTTTCGATATTCCGCCCAAAAAAGCGTTCACGCCCGCTTTTCCTTGGTCGAGCAGGTGCGTTATCATGGTCGTGGTCGTGGTCTTGCCGTGGCTGCCGGCGACGCAAACCGCTTGTTTGCCTTCTGTTATCAACCCCAAGGCTTGCGACCTTTTTATCATGCGGAATCCGCTTTTCTTGAAGAACTGGAACTCCTTCATGTTTTCCGGCACTGCCGGGGTATAAATCACTGTCGTGTTTTCGCTATCCATGAAAGTTACGGGAACGAGGTTTATGTTGTCCGTGTAATGGATGTTTATCCCCTCCTTTTC
>JADIMR010000047.1 GCA_017694565.1 Candidatus Enterocola intestinipullorum
CGGCTGCACTTGGCATAGTCCAAACAAGTTTGTCCTCTGCTCTCGTTTGCACGAATTTTCTGCCCCCAGAGGGGGCATCTTCCTTGAACCTTGTGCTTGCACTACGAGGTGCTACTAACCACTGACACCTGCCTTTTCTTCCACTGTAAGTGCGCCGATGTCCTGCGCACATCGGCTTAACTTACAGTTAAGCATAAATGAACCTGCATTTTACAATGCAGGTTCCCACAGGCGGCAAAGCCGCCTTGGAATAACTGCATAACAAGAAAAACCTGCGCCTTGTGTGCAGGTTTCTTTATGCTTAACCGCGAATTAAGCGTTAGCGCATTCGCGGTGGACGGTCTGCGGTGCTACGCACTAACCACTGAAACCTGACACCTGAAAATTCGCGCAAGCCGAAGCCAGAAGCTGAACTTGTTCAGATTATGGTAAGGCGCAGCCGAATTTGGGCGAAGCCAAACCTGCGGTGCTACGCACCGCCCACTATCCACTGCCGCGAAGCGGCTAACTAACCACTATTCACTATTCACTATTCACTATCCACTGCCGCGAAGCGGCTAACTATCCACTGCGGTGCAAAGCACCGCCCGCTAAAACACCAAATCACCGTTGTAGTAGCTAAGTATCTTGGTGCGGAAAACGTACTCGAACTTGGCTTGCACCTGTTGTGACAATGCCTCCGTGTAATCCAAACGGGCTTGGTTGTAGTCGTAAACACTGGAAGTCCCGGACTCATATTTGGCTTTTTGGTAATCGTAAGCCTCTTTGTTCGATTTCACGGCTGCCTCCGCCGCCACCATCTGCGATTTCGCATTGCGGGCGTTGTTATAGGCATCCTGAATAGCCGTATAGAGATTGTATTTGGCAATTTCAAAATCCAATTTCTGGTCCTGCAATGACAATTTCGCGCTTTTTACGGCATTGGGAGTCTGCATACGGTCGAATATGGGTATGTTCAGAGAAAAGCCGACCGAAAAAGCCGAATTGGCTTTCAGCTGGTCGAGGAAAGCTGCGTTGTCGGGGCTGTCCTGTATGACCAAATAACTGTTTGAATAACCGGCATTGAACGTAAGCGAAGGAGAATATGCTCCTTTCGCTATTTTTATCTGCCGCTCCGCGCTTTGTATGCGCAATTCTTCCGCCTGCACTGACGGCAACAAATACAAGGCATTGTCATAAATGTCGCGCACCGTCATTTCCAAAATATCGGAAGCCGGCAATTGATCCTCATCGGTAATGTCGAAATTATCGAAGTCCTCGATGAATATCAATTCGCCGAGGCTGACCAATTGCGATTGCAGCGCGGATTGTGCCTGCACCACCCCGTACTCGTCGGAACGGACTTGTGCCTGCGCCTCTATGAGGTCGCCTTTGGGCAAGCTTCCCGCCCTCACTTGCGTGCGGGTTTTACGGAACTGGTCCTGCGACAACTCCAATTGCAATTTAGCGATTTCCAACTGCCTTTTGTAGTAAAGCACGTTCAGATACTGCGACATCACTTGCAGGCAAATGTCGTCGCTCTGTTTCTGGTAGTCTTTCAATGCGGCATTGTAATCGAATTGCGCTTTTTTCACCGTGTTGAGCCGCTGCAAGCCGTTGAACAAGGTGAGAGAGCCATTGACTCCAACCGTGGTACTTGCAGAATTATTCGGCTGATAAATATTCTCATCATTCAACGAACGACCAAAATAAAAATTCTGGCCCAGATTCGCGCTCAATGATGGAAGGAAGTCTTCTTTCGACTGTACATGGTTGATTCGTTGCTGTTCGACCGTAATCCCTGATTTCTGGATGTTCAGGTTGTGCTGCTTGGCCATTTCTATGCAGGTTTGCAAATCAAGCACCACTTTCCCTGATTCCTGTGCTGCACAAACAGACACAAAAGAAAGTGCCAATATGAAAAACAAAGTCCTTTTCATTTTCTTATTTCAACGTTTTCTGTCAAACCTTTTTTGATCTCAATATTTATGCCATCCGAAACCCCGGTTTCGACATCCCGCCTTTCGTACTTGTCTTCTTCTTTCGACAATACGACATCGACGTATGCCGTATCGCCCGCGAATTTTAGCGCGGCTTCGGGAATCGTAACAACGTCTTTGCTTTCAGCCACCGTGATTTCGGCATTCGCGCTGTAACCCGCCCTGAGGCTCACACTGTCCGGGACTTCGACTTTCGCCTTTATTTCGAAGCTTACTGCACCGTTTTCGTCCGTTCCCATGGGTGCGATGTATTCCAATTCGGCATCGAACGATTGCTCCTGCAATGCACCTATCATCACTTTGCAAGGCATCCCGACTTTAAGTCGCCCGACTTCGGTTTCATCAATGGTGCCCTCGAACAACAAATCGGTCATGTCGGCAACTGTCGCGATGGTCGTACCCTCGTTGAAACTGTTGGTAAGCACCACTGAGTTTCCGACCTTTTCGGGCAAATCAAGGATAGTACCGGAAGCCGTGGAGCGCACGTAAGTGGTACTTTGAGATTTCAACGACTGCATTACGCCGTCTCTCACGACAGACAGATAATCTTCGGCATATTGCAAGTCGGATTGAGCCTTTTTATGATTCACTTCGTATTGCTCGAAATCGTCCGTGGAAATAACTCCCTTGTCGTACAGCTCCTTTTGCCGGTCATAATCCCGTTCGGCCTTGTCTGCGGAGATCCGCGCCTGACGCAACTGCGATTGCGCATTGGCAAGACTCGACATGTCAGCTATCACATTCAACTTGCATATGACTTCATCCTTTTGCACGAAATCTCCAGCCTCTTTGTACAACTCCACTATCACACCCGAAATCTGGGGCTTGATTTTAACCTCATCGCGAGGAGTAATCTTGCCTGTCGCCAATGTCGTAACCTTAATATCACTTTTCGTTGACATGACGGTTTCGACTGTTTGTTTCTCAGGACGTTGTTTTTCCCACAAAAAAACAAATACACCAATAACTAAAGCAAGCAAAAGAACCAATCCAAAGATCTTGAAAAACTTTTTCATAATATGGTATTTTTCGACAAATTCATTTTAAATATAGACGAGTAAAATCTCAATCCGAATCGTATCAATATCTTCCGAATAAAAGATCATTCATCGCGCAATGCGTCTATGGCTTTGATTTTTACCGCTCTGAATGACGGCAACAATCCCGCCGCCATACCCATAAAAGCTATTATCAAAACAGCAGTTACAGCACTGTCCAACTGCAATTGTAATTGGAATTTGCCAAATTCGGCCAAATCCAAATGTTGCAATACGAAATCTGCTAACGACAATATGCCTACCCCGACTACTATTCCCGCCAAACCTGCCAGCAATGCCAACACGAGACTTTCTGTGACAATTTGGATGATTATTGAAAACGGAGTAGCCCCCAATGCTCTCTTCACTCCTATTTCCTGCGTGCGTTCGCGTACCGTAACCAGCATTATGTTGCTTACCCCTACCATACCGCAAAGCAAGGTTCCAATACCCACAAGATATGTCAGGAAATTGATACCGAAAAACAAAGAAGAAAACAAATCAAACATTTCTTTTGTGGAAAAGAAATACAGACCACCCCTGTCGGTTGGCGAGACATGGCAATGTGCACGTAGAACCTGTTTAACTTGTTCTTCCACTTCATCTTGTCCAGACGGCAAAGCAATGCCCACATTACTTATCTTATCCCCATATCCGTAAATCTTTTGCATTGTGGTATACGGTATCAATACACTGTTTGGATAATCGAGCATCATTGTAAGTGTTCCTTTGTCACTAACTACCCCCACTACTTGATATGCACTTGAACCAATCCATATAATACTTCCAACAGGTTCTTCATCCGCGGTATATAAGGCATTGCATACTCTTTCTCCTATCAAACAAACTTTTCTGTACTCCATTACGTCTATATGATTCAGATACCTGCCTTTCAAAATATTAGGCGGATTAAGTTCCTTCATATTCTGATCTATGCCGATAAAAGCCGCCTCATCGTATGTTCTGTCAGCATGTAGTAATTTTTTATCTCCCAAACTTGAGTATATCACAGGCAGGACTGTTGTTATCTGCGGTATTTCTCTTTTTATAGCTTCCATATCATTGTTGTGAAATTCAGGTACACGTCCACTCTGGAAGCCGTCATACGGCTCTGTAGTCGGTCCCGTAAACACAACCATGAAATTTCGTGCTTGATCCGAGAACAACGAATAAATTTTTAACTCGATACTATCGCCCGCACCTTTAAGCAACACGAAAATAAGTATGCCCCAAAACACCCCGAAAGCAGTAAGGAAACTACGTCCCCTGTTTTTTGTTATGGTATGCCAAACCTCATTGAAGAAATCAAAATCGAAAAAACGTGTCATTTTGCATTAATAGCTTCTATGGGTTTAACTTTTACAGCCTTTCGGGCAGGTACATATCCAGCAAGCAAACCGGATACCACCAATACAAACAGTGCCGAGAAAGCCGTATCCAATCCGATTGTAGGATTGTAAATCATGTTCTTGACTATCTCGGGATTTTGTGACAAGTAATATGCGGCGGCCTCCGAGATAGCAATGCCTATTGTCATACCGATAAAACCGAACAACAAGGTTACTGCAAGTGATTCCCCCAACACTGATAACAATATAGATGAAGGAGGAGCACCCAAGGCCTTGCGTATGCCGAATTCACGTGTACGCTCCGATACCGTAACGATCATTATATTGCTGACCCCTACCACACCGGCAAGCAAAGATGCCAAACCGACAATCCACATAAAAACATTGATGATAGAAAACAGGATATTGAATGCCCCTACCATTTCACGTCTGTCCTGAATCCAAAGAGACTGTTCATCAGCAGGGTCAAAAATCTTTATTCCAGCCACCAATTCGCGTATTTCTGTTTTCAAGACATCAATAGATTCCAGATCGTCCATCCCCTCCACCATGAAACTCAAATCTGTAATCTGTCGCGATGAATTAAAAATTATTTGCGAAGTTTCAAAAGGAATATATGCAGGCGAATTCTGACTCCCGCCCTTTTCTGAATATACCCCGACCACCTTAAAAAGCAAAGCGGACACGGTAACGAACTTCCCCAAAGGCTCGTCATCACCGAAAAGCAAATCCGCGGTATTCTCATTAATCACAATCACTTTGCCACAACTTTCCATATCCGAAGCATTTATAAATCGCCCCTTTTCCATACGCATATCACGTAGCTTGAAAAAATCGGGACAAACACCTATTATGGATGGTGTGGCATATATCGACTTATAAGATATTGCGGCATTCTGAACATTGTAAACAGGACTGAAAGCTACGACATTAACCAAAGTGCCAATACCTTTTCTTATTTTATTTATATCATCCGGATTGAATGTTATCTTTCTGTCGGACGGCATTCCCTTGTATGGTTTTGACACCCATCCGGGATAAATACTTATCGTATTGGCGTTCATATAATTAAAATTCTGCATGACTCCGTTGTGGAAACCATTTGAAACGGAAAGCAACAGAATAACCATCAAGATGCCCCATACTATAGCAAAACCTGTCAATGCCGTCCTCAATTTGTTTGCCCGCATCGAGAGCCATATTTCAGACCAAAATTCACGCATGAACAACTAAACTATCAATCCGTCCTTAATATGTATTATCCTGTCCGTTTTTTCGGCTACCCCATGGTCGTGAGTAACTATAAGCATGGTCGTATGCTCGCGGCGATTTATATCTTTCAATAAATCCATCACATCCGTAGAAGTTTGAGAATCCAAAGCTCCCGTTGGTTCATCGGCAAGCACCAAGGCCGGATTGGTAACCAAAGCCCTTGCAATTGCCACCCTCTGTTTCTGGCCTCCTGAAAGTTCGTTAGGCAAATGTTCTGCCCATTGCTCAAGCCCCATCTTTCTCAAAGCTTCCATGGCAACGGCATTACGTTGTTTCCTCGACATACCCCTGTAATACAATGGCAAAGCCACGTTTTCCAAGGCATTCTTGAAAGAAATCAAATTAAACGATTGGAAAATAAAACCTATGAAGTGATTACGAAGATACGCAGCCTCCTTTTCTGTCGGATTGATTATCGGTTTACCATCCAAAAAGTACTCCCCTTCATCAAAAGTATCGAGCAAACCGATGATATTCAACAAAGTTGACTTGCCCGAACCTGACGCACCCATCAAAGAAACGAACTCTCCTTTTCCGATACTCAAATCAACTCCTTTCAATACATGCAAAGGGCTACCCGCATTGTAAGTTTTATGTATGCCCTTCAAATTTATAACGTCAGACATTCTGAAATATTAATCCTTTACTTTAAATCAAGTTACAAATATCCATGCCAACCATTGCCTTATCCTCACTATAATGTGCGATACTCGGCTTATCCGATGCAAAGATATTATATCTATAAATCTGATTTTACCCCCCCCGTTTTTATATTTATTTAATCAATCTTTATACATATTTATTAACGTGGCAACATCGGAAATATTGTGATAAAAATCAGATTTCTTCCCATAAAGGCAACGATTTCAAAAAACATGATTGGTGTTTTGCAAAATCGAACTTGCAGCAATAACACTGTTTGGAATTGGTAACAATTGCATACCGGGCTTTGATTATACTGTTATAACGGGAGACCTGGTCGAACACCGCTTGCGTTATCTCCACGTCCGGGGCTTTGTACTCGACCATCATGACATAACGCCCGTCCTTGAAAACTAATGTGTCGCAACGTTGCTTTTGTCCGTTCACGTCGATGGTATATTCATTGGCTATAAGCCCTTGGGGATAATGCAAATCATTCACCATGTAAAGGCAAAACCTCTGCCTTACCATTTCTTCGGGAGTCGCTGCGACCCATTTTTTACGAAAAGGGTCGAATACCTCATTTTTTCCTGCGCTATTTCTGTATTTCAATTGCAAAACAGTAAATTTGTACCTTACAAAGGTAACAATAAAATTGGCTGTCAATAAAACAGAATACAAAGACATCGTAAAGCAGATAAAACTGCGTCAATTTCCGCCCATATATGTCTTAATGGGTGAAGAGCCTTATTTTATAGACAAACTGACCGGCTTGTTGGAAGAATCCGTTTTGACGGAAGACGAGAAGTTTATGAATTTCAGTCTTTTCTACGGCAAGGACTGCCGCGTGGGCGAAGTGATAAACGAAGCCAGGCAATACCCGACAATGTCGCAAATGCGCCTTGTGATGATAAAGGAAGCTCAAACCTTGGACAAAAAAGGAGAGCTCGACTTGTTGGAGCATTACATTGCAAAACCCATGCCCTCCACAGTCTTGGTCATAGCATACAAATACGGGACAATCGACGGGCGCAAAAAATGGATTTCGGCGGCGGCAAAAACGGGCGTTGTGTTCAACAGCGAAAAATTACGTGATTACCAATTGCCCTCATTCATCGAAAACCTTGCAAAAACATCGCGCACGACCATAGAACCGGAAGCTGTCAATCTTTTGGCCGAGTACGTGGGTGCGGACCTCTCGCTCTTGGAGACCACCCTTGAAAAATTGCGGCTGCAATTGGGTGAAGGCAAAAGAATAACTGCGGACGCTGTGGCCAACTCGGTAGGAATCAGCAAGGATTACACGCCGTTCGAGCTGTTGGACTCCTTGATAAACCGCAATGCCGAAAAATGCTACCGCGTTGCCACCCATACGACAAGCGCGATACAGCAAACCATTGCCGTGCTGTTCAACTATTTCTGCAACCTTATGATATATCATTACCTTGCCGACAAAAGCAATGCGGTCACGGAAATGAAAATACGCCCCTATTTTTTAAAGGATTATGAAAAAGGCGCACGGAATTATACCAAAATGCAGGCATTCCGGGCAGTTGGTTACCTTAGGGAATACGACAGGAAATCCAAAGGCTCTGGCAATTTTTCAGCAGACAGCGGGCAACTTATGGATGAATTGATTTTTAAGATATTACATTAAACCATGCAATACGACTCATATTTTTTTGTGGGTATCGCCGGCACCGGAATGAGTGCTTTGGCCCAATATGTCAAAGGCAAAGGCTGCAAAGTCGCCGGATCGGACAGATTGTTTTCAGATACGACCAAGCAGGCAATGCAGGTGGCATTGGAACAACAAGGCATAGAATGCTTTTATCAAGACGGACGCGGCATCGACAAGAATTTCGCAGCAGTAGTGATTTCCACTGCCATCGAGGATAAGAATGTTGAACTGCGCAAGGCCAGGAAACTCGGCATACCCGTCATCAAACGTTCCGAATTGCTGGCTGAAATCTCGGAAAATGCCAGAACCATAGCCGTAGCGGGAACATCCGGAAAAAGCACGACCACTGCCATGATTTTCGAAATACTCCACGACAACGGATTGGCCCCGTCGTTGATTACAGGCGCGCCCCTGAGCTCGCTGCAACAACGCGGATTGGTGGGCAACGCATACGGGGACACGGGAGAATGGTTAGTGATAGAAGCGGACGAATCCGACGGCTCGATAGTCAATTATCATCCCGAAATTTCCGTGCTGTTAAATGTGGAACGCGACCATAAGGACGAGGATGAATTGATAGAACTGTTCGAAACGTTCCGCGACCATACGCAACGCACATTCATAGTAAATGACGACTACGAACAGACACGCAACCTGTCCCAGGAACGCAGTTGCGACTTCGGCACTCGAAACAAGGACGTAGGATTCTTCGGTTCGGATTTCGTGCAGGACGGTTTTTCCATAAGGTTCAAAGTAAACGGCATCGGATGCGATATTCCGATGATCGGCCGCCATAACATGGAAAACGCACTTGCGGCAATCGCAGCTTGTTACCAGGCAGGAGTTTCCATTGAAAAAGCCATTTCCACTTTGGCAAAATTCGGAGGCATATACCGCCGCTCGCAAACAGTCGGGATAATCGACGACCGCAACATTTGCGTCATTGACGACTTCGCCCACAACCCGTCGGAAGTGGCAGCCGCAATCAAGGCCTGCCAACGCCTTGCACCGACAGTAATGGCTTGTTTCTTCCCGCACGGTTTCGGACCGCTGCGGTTCATGAAAGACGAACTCGCCGAAGAAGTGAGCTCGGTTTTACGGGACAAAGACTACTTTTTCATAACCGACGTTTATTATGCCGGAGGCACGGTGGACCGCGATGTGGAACCGGACGAAGTAAGCGAAAAAATAGCCGATGAAGGCAAAAACGCCTTGTTCACCGGCGACAAGGAAAGCACTTTGTTGAAAATCGTGGAAACCACCCCGAAAGACAACGCCGTGGTTCTCATCATGGGGGCAAGAGACCCGTATCTGAGCGATTTTGCCAGAAAGGTTTATTTCGAACTTTCTACCTTATGGTAACCATGGTAGCCCCGAAACCGTATTTTTGGAACGAGGCATCCTGAACATAGCAGCCCGGGTATTTCTGCCTGAGCTGCTTTGTTATTTCGGCACGCAGCACGCCGTCCCCCTTTCCGTGTATGAATACTATGCGCTGCCCCTTCTTTCTGATATTTTCGCGCATTACATCGTTGAATTTGTCTATCTGGTACTCGAACATTTCTTTGGGCGACATGCCGACCACGGTATCCAAAAGGCTGTTAATGTGCAAATCCACTTCCAAAGGTTCCGGCTGTTTGTCGTGGCTTTTCACGCGGATACGACGACGTTGCTCCGACGGCACTTTGTCCTTTTGCAATATCATGTTCTGTACCGCATCCACATCGGCCTGCAACGTAAGATTGAAAACGTCCCTCTCGACTATCGGCAACAACATTGCAGGAGTCTCGAAATAGTCGTTGCCTGCGAAACAATGCAACTTGTAAAATTTTACCGGCCTTACACCGAAACTTATGTCAATGGCAGGTTTGGGTGAATATTCCCTTTTTTTGTAGGCGAAGGCCTGGAACCGCTGATTCTGCATTTCGTTCAAATCATTACGCTCCAATTCGGCTATGCGCAAAGTGGTCAAAGGCTCTATGACGTCCTTTCTAGCGACCTTAACGTTATCCTTGCCTAACAACCATTGGAAATCCATATAATAATTGCTGTCATTCACCAAAAAAACCTCTATTACCGTATTTTGGAAGTCCTTTATATCTTTCGGAACGAATGCCATGTATATGCTGAGTTTCTCTCCTTCGGGGGTTTCTTCGGACTCGTCGAAAACATAATCCTCTTCATCACTTTCCGGCGACGAGGAAGCAGCTGCGGCATCAATCGGGACATGCACGGCAACGGATTCGTCCACATCAATGGGTTCATCCTTGAAATAAAAATTTGCGGGATTGACCAAAACCAAATCCGACATACTGACAGGAACCTCGAACCCGTCATCTTCCAAAACCCAAACTTCCTTTTTGGACTTTATGCGGGTAACCTTGCCGCCTCCCACATTATTAAGATATTTAACCCTATCGCCTACTTTTATGGTCATGCCTTGACAATTAAAATTGAAAATTATAAATGGAATTTGCAGATGCTTGTTTATGGCTCGAACACGAAATTTCCGCAAGCGTCATACTGCATTACACCATCCATGACACGGTTTCACGTATTTACCGGCATCTTGCAGATGTAAATTTAAAAAATATGGACTGCCATTATCCAAATCTTGCGAAAAATAATGCGTAGTGGAAGCAATTCGAAAATTGCAAACGTTTGCAATTTCAAAATAATTACAATTTAAAAAGGTAGCAGGTATCAGGAATCATATTTCAGGGATTGGATTCGGGAGAAATCCCGTAAAGCGGCAAGAAACTGATAGTGGATATTAGTGTCTGCACACAAGGTTCGGAAGTTTACCGGCGGCTTCGCGGTTCAGCTATTTAGATATTTCGCAAGGCTTTCGGCGCAGCGTTCGCCGTCGATGGCGGCCGACACTATGCCTCCTGCATACCCTGCCCCCTCGCCCGAGGGAAAGAGTCCCCGGATTTTTTCTTGTTGCAGGCCGTCATCGGTGCGGACGATGCGCAACGGCGACGACGTGCGGGTCTCGACTCCGATAAGTTGGGCATCATTGGTCAGGAAACTTTGGGCTTTCATGCTTATTTGGAGGAAGCCGTTGCGCAGGCGGCTTTCCACGAACGGAGGCAATACTTCGGTAAAATCGCAGGCAGATAAACCACGCACATACGAAGTCGGGAGCAACCGGCTTGAAACTTTGCGGTTTACGAAATCCATCATGCGTTGGGCAGGCGCGATTTGATTGCCGCCGCCTGCGCCGAAAGCCTTGCGCTCCATCTGCTCCTGAAAATCCATCAGCCTGAAAATCCCGTCTCCGGGTATGTCCTCGGGACGGATTTCAACCACCATGCCCGAATTCGCCCACTCGGAAGACCGGGCACTGGCGGACATCCCGTTTACCACCAAAGCGTCGTTTTCCGTCGACGCTGGAATTACAAAGCCGCCGGGACACATGCAAAATGAATAAACTCCACGACCGTCTACTTGGGTGGAAAAATTATATTCGGCAGCGGGGAGATACTTTCCTCGCCCTTCCTTGGCATGGTAACGCAAACGGTCTATCAGGACTTGGGGATGTTCAAGACGTACACCTACGGCAATCCCTTTCGGCTGCAACAAAAATCCCCCGGCATCGAGCATCTTGTACACGTCGCGGGCGGAATGGCCTGTCGCCAATATTACAGGACCGTCAAATTCCCTGCCATCCGCACATAGCACGCCTGTAACTTTGTCCCCGCTGCGTTTGATCGACGTTACTTTTGCGGAAAAATGCACTTCGCCTCCATGATTCAATATCCTTTTGCGGATGTTTGACACAACTACCGGAAGTTTGTCAGAACCTATGTGTGGATGGGCATCCACAAGAATATCGGTTGAGGCCCCGTTTTGGCAGAATATTTTCAGTATGCGCATGTTGTCCCCGCGTTTCTTGCTGCGCGTGTAAAGTTTGCCATCGGAAAACGCTCCGGCTCCGCCTTCACCGAAACAATAATTGGAATCCTCGTCCACCTTGCCTTGACGCGCAAGCAGGGCTATGTCCCGCTTGCGGGCACTGACGTCCTTGCCACGCTCCAAAACCACGGGTTTAATTCCCAACTCTATCAAACGCAGGGCGGCGAACAAGCCTGCCGGACCGGCTCCGACCACTATGGCTTGCGGGGCTTTTTCAACATCCTTATACTCGAACTCGCTGAAATCAGGTGCGGCGGGTTGCTCGCCCACATACACTTCGACTCCAAGCTCCACCATGATATTGCGCTGTCTTGCATCAACCGACCTACGTACTATGCGCACGGCGGAAATATCCTGACGCTTCAAAGACATTTGCGAAGAAAGATATTGGAGCAAACGGTCTTTGTCGTATGCAGTAGGCACGTCGACTCTTATGTTGCGGGTATGAATCATGATTATTCAAAATTGAACGTGAGGCAAATCGCCCGGGATGTAAGCCTTTCAACAGCGTTAGTGCAAAGTATGTCCCGCGTACCTTCCATTTGGGGGTGGTTGCGGTCGAGTTCGTCGAGAAGCCCGACACAGAATTTAAGTTCGGGACAGAAACGGAAATACTCGGTATAAATGGTCATGCCAATGCCGAATCCCACTTCCACATCGAAAGTTTTCAACAGCACGGGGACTTCCGGGTCGCGGTTCAAATTGAATACGGGACCGCCGCCTACCAAAACGTATGGGCGCACATTGCCATATCGTTTCGCACTGTATTTCAACCAAAACGGTATCTCTATCTGCGTAGGCGAACAAGCAGTGGAAATTATCTCTCCCGTCGGATTCCCCGCAGCGTCAAACGCGGCATATTGCAAATGCCGTTGCCCTATGGTAAGAGTCGGGGTACAACGCAAATTAAGATACTCCACCAAACGCAAGTCCACAATCATCCCCACGTTGAAAGCGGGGGACAAGCCGCCCGATTCGCCATACCATGTAAGACCGTCCTCATCGGTCCATCCCGTAGGTGAAACTCCGAAATCGGCGAAGTTCAAACCAAGTATGAAACCGAAATGCCAACGCTGCAAATCAATTTGCGGCAACCTCTTGATTATGTTCTTGTCCGATTGGGCGTAAAGGGATGTTGCTGCCAAAACCGACAACAACAAAACTGCGATAATCCTTTTGATTATTGAAAACATTGCGATTTTTTATACTCACCCAAATAACGAAACATCGGGAGGTTTTATTATAAGTCCACTTTGTGGACTTATAATAAAACCCCACAATGGCTGCTTGCAGTCCGGGTTCTTTATCATTGTACTATCCCCCGCAAGTAATCGCTGACGCAATTACTTGCAGCCCCCAAAGGGGGCATCTCCGCGCCAATGTCCATGCCAATTTTCATTGTCTCATCCCCCGTGGAAATCGCTTCGCGTTTTCCACTGCCCCCAGAGGGGGCGGACTTCCTTGAACATTGTGCTTTCACTATACCTACTGTAAGTGCGCTGCCGAACTTCGTCCGTCCGCTAAACTTACAGTTAAGCATAAATGAACCTGCATTTTACAATGCAGGTTCCCACAGGCGGCAAAGCCGCCTTAGAATAACTGCATAACAAGAAAAACCTGCGCCTTGTGTGCAGGTTTCTTTATGCTTAACCGTGGATAGAGCTAAGCGCATCCACGGTGGACGACCTGCGGTACTACGCACTAACCACTGAAACCTGACACCTGAAAATTCGCGAAAGCCGAATTTTCGTGCCAGCGAGAGTATGAACAAATTCATTTGTTCATAGCCGAGCACAGCCGAAAATGGAAATGTTTCAACGCCAGAAGCTGAACTTGTTCAGATTATGGTAAGGCGCAGCCGAATTTGGGCGAATCCAAACCTGCGGTGCTACGCACCGCCCACTATCCACTGCCGCGAAGCGGCTAACTAACCACTATACACTAAGCAAATCCGTGATTTGCCCGATGCCCAGCTTCTGCTGCTCTCCCGTAGCCATGTTTTTGACTGACACCACGTTTTCCGCAAGCTCGCTTTCCCCGACTATTCCCACAAATGGCACATTGCGGTCATTGCAATACGACATTTGTTTTTTGAATTTGGCGGCATCCGGATAAATTTCACAAGCGATTCCAGCTTTACGCAATTGCTGCAAATACCCCATGCTTACGGCCGCTTCCTTTTCTCCAAGGTTCAAGAAAATAATCCGTACCTTCGACTGCGCGTCCGACGGGTACAAATCCAATTGGTTAAGCACGTCATATATGCGGTCGGCCCCGAACGAAATCCCGACCCCGGACAATCCGGGCATACCGAACACCCCTGTCAAATTATCGTAACGGCCGCCACCGGCAATGCTTCCGATTTGTACATCCAAGGCCCGTACTTCCAAAATAGTACCTGTATAATAATTCAGCCCCCTGGCAAGTGTCAAATCCAAAGTCAGATTGTTCACAAGAGGAGTATTTTTCAAAAGCCCGAACAATGTCCGCATTTCTTCCAAGCCCTTGGTTCCGGTTTCAGATGCGGACAAAACTTGGCGAAGACCATCCATTTTTTCAGTGTTGTCGCCAGACAATGCAAGTATGGGCTGCAATTTGGCAATCGATTCTTTCGAAAAACCTTTTTCTTCCAACTCGGCATTCACATTCTCCAATCCGATTTTATCCAACTTGTCTATTGCAGTAGTCATGTCGGTTATCTTGTCTTCCGCCCCTACAGCTTCGGCCATGCCCGCCAAAATCTTCCTGTTGTTTATCCTTATGTCCACCCGTATGCCTAAACGTGAAAAAACCTCGTCCAGTATATTTACGAAATCGACTTCGCAAAGCAACGAATCCGAACCGACCATATCGGCATCGCATTGGAAAAACTCGCGGTAACGTCCCTTTTGCGGACGATCGGCACGCCAAACCGGTTGAATCTGGTAACGGCGGAAAGGAAATTTCAACTTATCCCTGTACTGCACCACAAAACGGGCAAACGGGACCGTAAGGTCGTAACGGAGACCCTTTTCGGAAATTTTGCGCAATAATTTGCCGCTCGACGCGGCCGACAGTTCATCCTGTGGTACTTTCGACAGGAAATCGCCGGAATTCAAAATCTTAAACAGAAGCTTGTCCCCTTCTTCCCCGTATTTGCCCATCAAAGTGGAAAGATTTTCCATGGCAGGGGTTTCAATCTGCATGAAACCGTACAATGAATAAACTTCACGGATAGTATCGAAGATATAGTTGCGCCTTGCCATTTCTTCGGGCAAAAAATCGCGAGTTCCCTTGGGTATGGATGGAATAGTAACTGCCATTATCTTGATTTTTAATTCAAACGCAAAGATAGTGTTTTTTAGTGGTAAGTGGATAGTGATTAGTTGCGTGGGCGGCTTTTGCTACTTGCCGAACTGGGTACGAAGTTTTGCTGCATCTTTCTGCCCGATACGGGAAAGAAGGAATTGCGCGGTTATTTGTTGTGAACAACTGAAATGACCGTCGGACACCATGAAATTCGCTGATGCGAAACAATTTACGAACCGATTGTTGTAAATATAGAAGAACACGTCGCTGCGATTGTAAAACGATGCCCTGTAATAACTGTCTCCACGATTGAGTTCGCTGCCGTAGCCGGCATACAGCGGGAATTGGGGGTCTCCGTAATACGTGCTGTTCTTAAAGCCGACAAAACGCCAACGCAAGAATATTTCCAAAATACCGCCGTTGCACAAATAATCCGCCCCGGCAGCCCTGTCCCGTTGTATCCCGAGCATGTATCCGGCCCTTATGCTGAACGAATCCAAGGGCGTAACTTTACCCAAGTCGAAACCGACGTAAGGGTTCAAAAGCAAATCATCGCAAACGCCCTCCCCTTCGATATAAGGCTTGCTACACGCAAGATGGTTCATTTGTGCGTAACCGCCGACATTGAACCATTCCTTGCGGTACTGTCCCGTACCGACTATACGGAAAGCTTCGCGGGTATCAGGGGACGGCATGCCCCGCCAGTCCAAAAACAATGATGCGAAACCTTTACTGCTTTGATATTGGAACAATGCGCCTTGGATATTGGCATCATAATAACTTATGGAATCGCTTTGCAGGTAATCCGGAAGGGTTTCTATCAGCTTGGCGTATGGCAAAAATCCCAACTGCATAGAAAAACCGCTTTTGGAAAAACTGTAATATGCGGTAAGGCGCAGTTTGCCGGCATCCCATCCCGCACCGAAAGGTTGAAGATACACCACGCCGGCCATCAGCCTATGGTCGCCGTAAATGCTGTCGGCAATACCCGCCCCGATTTCGGGAGCAATCCTTATGCCGGTAAGCGTCTGGCTATCAGCGTATGGACTGCGGTCGCATTCCTTATTGTCGAAATAAAACAGGAACTCCGCATCGTAAAGGAACTTGACTCTTGACTCGGCCCTTGACGGAACTGCGGCAAGGGCAAAAACCATTAATATGTAAAAACTCTTTCTCAAAATTCACTAACTAACCACTGAAACCTGACACCTGACATACTCCTTATGCCTTTATAACTGTAAGTTGGTCTCCTTCATCGCCTGAACTTGCAGTTAAGCATTACCCAGCTTCGCCGGCTAACGCTTACCATTGTCTTATCCCCCGGAAATTATCCTACGGATAATTTCCTGCCCCCAGATGGGGCGTGCGCTGCACGCCAGTCATTGTTTAATCCCCCGTGAAAGCCGCTTCGCGTCTTTCACTGCCCCCAGAGGGGGCTTCCAACCATAAACATCGTGCGGGCACTAAAAAGTGCCAAATGAAACTAACCACTAATCACTAATCACTAACCACTAACCACTGATTCATTTCCACTTGTAACGTTCGCCTTTTCGCGGAGCAAGGCTTGCAGCAAGATTGAAAAACGGGATGAAAATATCCAATAATATCAAACCGCAGGGAAATTTCCTGTCGCCCAAAACCGATGATAATTTATTGACCATCACATAATGGCTTACCATGCGGACGATAAACAAAAAAACCGCGATGCCGACGGCAATCAGGTTTCCCGTGCACATACATGCGACAAAAGCGATGTAAAACAACGCCCTTGAAAACATTTCGCAACCCAACACGGCTTTCGAACTTGGTTTATAGCGGACAGACGTGGTCAAATGCCGTTGTTTTTGCACGAACCACTGCCATATCGTGGACTTCGGTCCGGATACTGTAACGCTCAGAGGCGAAATTTCAACTTTCGTATTGCCCGCATCGGCGTATTCGTTCACGAACAGGTCATCATCGCCGGATTGCAAATCCAGATGCGATGAAAAGCCCTTCGTCGAAAGGAAAAACGATTTCCTGTAAGCGAGATTGCGCCCTACACCCATATAAGGCATACCTGAAACAGCACACGACAAATATTGCATGGCAATGGTAACGGTATCGTAACTTATGGCGTATGACACAAGACCTTTTTTGCTTTCGTACGCGCCGTAGCCCAACACTATCCGCACACCGGGCGTGAAATTCCTCACCATTGTCGAAATCCACAGTTTGCTTGCAGGACGGCAATCCGCATCGGTAAACAGAAGAATATCGTTCTTTGCGGCTTTTATGCCCAACGACACGGCGAATTTCTTGGAGGAAGTGAATTTCGCCCCCGCAGGCACGGTTCGCACACGAAGATTGTCGTAAACCGACGACAAGCGCGTAAGCACATCGGCCGTTTCATCGCCCGAAGCATCATCCACGACTATCACTTCAAAATCCGGATAATCCTGCGACAGGACTTCGGGCAGGTTGCGTTCGAGATTCTCCGCCTCGTCCTTGGCGCAAACAATCACCGACACGGAAGGCCTTTCTTCCTGGAAAACGACTTTTCCTTTACGCACCCTGCGGTCGTACCTGAACAAGGAGCAATACAACAGCCAGTGGTAACCGGACTGCACCAATGCGGCCGCGACGACACATGACAAGGCTACGAGGACGAAAAGTCCGGCAGCCTGCCATTGTCCTGCCAAAATGGAAAAGAAATCGTCAAGCATTCAAATCCTCTGAAAAATAAGCTTTCGGGAGTTCCCTCAAATTATATTGCGAAGCCATTACTTCCCCGTATGCACCGGCCGAGCGTATTGCCACGAAATCTCCACGTGACGTGCCGTTTAGAACGACATCTTTGCCGAACACATCGGAAGATTCGCAAATCGGGCCGACCACATCGTACTTGTCTTCGGCTTTGCAACTGCTTATGTTTTCCATGAAATGATAAGCATCGTACATTGCAGGACGTATCAAATCCGAGAAACCCGCATCTAAAATCGCGAATTTTTTCACCTCGCCTTCTTTAACGTACAATACCCGTGAAACCAAACTTCCGCACTGGGCGACAACTGAACGTCCCGGCTCGAAGTGGATGGCGGGATTGCCTGCGACTTTTATATTGGCGGCAAATACAGCGAAATAATCTGCGAAATCCGCGATTGCATGGCTATCCGGATTCTGGTAATCTATGCCTAAGCCGCCTCCGAAGTTCAGATTTTTTATTTCAACGCCTTTCGACTGCAATTCGGACACTATTCCGTTTACCCTTTCGCACAAGGTCGCGAAAACTTCCATTTCGGTAATTTGCGAACCTATGTGGAAATGCAAGCCTATGAATTCCACATTTGGCAAAGTGCCGATATGCTTTATGACGGATTCCACCTGTCCGGCATTTATACCAAACTTGTTTTCCTGCCTGCCCGTGGTTATCTTGGCGTGCGTATGGGCATCGACATCGGGATTTACCCGCAAAGCGACCCTTGCCGTCTTGCCCTTGCGTACCGCGATTTCGTTTATCACATCCAGTTCGGGGAGCGACTCTGCATTGAAACAAAAAATATCGTTATCCAAGCCAATTTCAATTTCCCAGTCGGCCTTGCCTACTCCGGCAAACACGATTTTGCCGGCAGGAAATCCGGCGGCCAATGCCGCTTTTACCTCGCCACCGCTCACGCAATCGGCACCCAAACCGTATGATGCGATTATTTTCAGTAAAACCGGATTGGCGTTCGCCTTTATTGCGTAATGGGGGAGAAAGCCGTACTTGCCGGCTTCCGATGTCAATGTTTGCAGCGTCTTACGCAACAAATCGGTATCGTAATAATAAAAAGGGGTTTTTAACCCTGAAAAGGCCTTTATGGGGAATATCTCTTTTGACATGATTGTTATCGGATTTATGTAAAAAACCACATTACGAAGCCGCCGCTGCTACATAGCTTCGGCGGCAATACGTATAGTACTTCTAAAAGACTGTCTCTTAATTGAAAAGCGTGTCGCTAAGCGACTGTAACGCACGTTGCTTGTCTTCTGCCTTGACAAGGAACGAAACGTTGAAGTTGCTTCCGCCGTAAGAAACCATCCTGACGGGAATGTCTTTGAACGCGCTGACTATCTTGGATTGGAAGCCTACATTGTTGCTGTTCATGTCTCCAACCACGCAGATTATCACCATGTCCTTCTCGACGGTTACGGTACCGAACTTTTTCAACTCGTTTACTATCTCGTCGAGATGCTTGGTATTGTCGATAGTTACGGAAACCCCGACTTCCGAAGTGGTAATCATGTCGATGGAAGTCTTATGCGCGTCGAAACATTCGAAAACCTTGCGCAGATAACCGTAAGCCAACAACATACGTCCGGATTTCACCTTTATAGCCGTTATGCCGTCCTTGGCTGCTACGGCCTCTATCTTATGAGGGGTGATTGCTGTCGATATTAGAGTTCCGTGAGCCTTCGGGTCCATCGTATTCAGAAGCCTGACAGGGATATTTTCCAGTTTTGCAGGCAAAATGCAGGTGGGGTGCAATATCTTTGCACCGAAATATGCCAATTCGGCAGCCTCCTCGAAACTGAGGTTGGCAACAGGTTTGGTATTCTCGACAAAGCGGGGATCGTTGTTGTGCATCCCGTCTATGTCGGTCCAGATTTGTATTTCGTCAGCCTTGATTGCTGCTCCGATAAGCGAAGCGGAATAATCGCTTCCGCCGCGTTGCAAATTATCGATTTCGTTATAAGCATTGCGGCATATATAACCCTGAGTAATATACAAAGCCGCATCAGCGGGAAGTTTGGACAGTTCCGTTTGCAGGTGCTCGCGGATATACGCGCTGTCAGGTTCCCCGTTCTTGTCTATTTTCATGTAATCCAAAGCCGGCAACAACACAGAATTGACACCGATCGAGTTCAAATAAAGATTGAACATCGCAGTGGACATCTGCTCGCCTTGCGACAAGACGATTTTTTCTTCAAAAACGGTAAAAAAGTTGTTTTTGGCAAGTTCCCTCAGACAAGTGAAGTTCACCGAAACCGCCTCGGTCGCCAATTTCTTATATTCGTCGCTATCGTAAAGTTCGTCGATAACGCCGGCGTATTTACGTTCGAGGTTGTTGATTACCTCGTTGGCACTCATTTGGTTCTTCTTGTAAAGATAATCGCTGATTTCCACCAATGTGTTGGTAGTCCCCGACATTGCCGACAACACCACGATTTTCTGTTCGCCGTCGCAAACCAATTTTGCGACATCTTTCATTCTCTGTGCGGAACCTACGGACGTCCCGCCGAATTTAAGTACTTTCATAACTTCAAAAATGCTTGCTGCACAAAGATAATGCAAGGCAAGAAATTAATCAAAATCTCTTTTGATTAATTTCTTGCCTTGCGCTATTCGTTGTCTTATCCCCGGCAAGTAATCGCTAACGCGATTACTTGCCGCCCCCAAGGGGGGGGCATTGGCATTTCCGCTACGCTGCTTCGCAGCATTTTTTCATTTAACTTACGCTTACGCGCCGGGCTTCGCCCGTTGCCTACGGCGGTGCGAATCTCCCGCGATAGCTTGCACTAACCTGCTCCGCAGGTTCCGCATTGTCTTATCCCCCAGAGGGGGCGTGCTGCGCACGCCCGTCCTTATCTTATCCCCAGTAAAAATTGCTAGGCAATTTTTACTGCCCCCAGAGGGGGCTTCTACCCTGAACTTCGTGCAAACACTACGAGGTGCCAAACAGAAACGATGTGCCTACAATATCAGAGACGCGACACTCCACGTCTCTACTAACCACTATCCACTAATCACTATCCACTGAAAAACTACCCACTAACAAGAACGAAGCATCTTCACATACAAGACGAGCATGGTTATCCCGACGTATGCTTCGGTCAGAAGTATGGCAACGGCAGCACCGATGCCTTGATAAAACGGGCTTAAAACCAGTACGGAGGTCAATGCCACGACTGCCGCGCCTACATAAACCTTGGAGAAACTTTTTTTCTGTGCCCCGCCGCCCATTGCAAGCAACCCCAATTGACCGCAGATTCCTCCCATAGTAATGAACACGGTAGCAAAAGACAGAATGCGGATTATAGTCTCCGTTCCCGAGTAATCGCTTCCCAACCACTCCGGCAAATAGGGCGAGACTGCGAATACCGCTACTATGATCACGACCATTGCCGCCAACAAAAGCCCCAGCAAAAGATTTACTGTATTCTTTGCCTTTTGCCATCCGGTAGCGGCCATACGCACCACGGAAGGATAGAAAGCCTGTATGACCGGTGCCATCGTAACGGCAATCAAAGCCCTGATTATCTTGTCGGAAGCGGCATAGCGTCCCACTTCGTCAGGAGTTGCGAATATGCCCAAAATCAATACGAACCCAAAAACATATATGTTGCCGGAGGCATTGGAAATGAAAATGGGAAAACCCTCCTTCATCTCCGTCTTGCAATCCGCCATGCAAAAACGCGGCAAGTTTAGCCAACGCTTGCGGACAATCATCAATAAGGATATAATTGCTGCCACTATCGACACCCCGCCTTGTAATAGTGCTGCAATCAAATAATCATCGGGATTTTTCACAAACACGAAAGTAAGCGGCAAAACGGACATCTTGGCAATGCCGTTGAAAATGGACACCCAACGTATCTGTCCCAATCCTTGAAAAAGAAAAGCAAAAAGAAATGCGTTACCCACCACCATTGTGAACATGGCAAACAAAGCCGGCCTGTAAACCGCGAATTTGGGAATAGCCGCAATGACGGCCAGAACAATGAAACTTAGAACCAACAAACCCATCTTGCAATAAAACGCCGCCGAAAAAATGCGGCTGAGTGCCGCCTTGTCATCCTTGACAAGGGCTATGCGTTTGGTAGTCGACAAATAAAAACCGAAATCCACCGCCACGTTAAGATATTGGCACACTGCAAGCGCAAAGCTGATGTACCCGAACTTTTCAGCACCGAGAACCACCATTAGATATGGCAACACCAAAATCGGAGCTATGAAATTAAGTCCCTGCAAAGCAACGAGATATATGATATCCGTAATCTCGTGCTTGTTTTCGATTAATTTTGTTTTAATATCCACTATCTTCTAACATGCTTTTCACTAACCACTGCGGCGAAGCCACCTCTATCCACTAACCACTAATATGCGTTTTTAATTATAAATTTTCAATTATACATTAAATTAAATCTTCTTCAACAGCTTCACTCCCCACTTGCCGATTTTATACAGCAATGGATGAGCTATGTGGACAAAGCGGCCTTCTTCCACCAACTTCCCACCGAAACGCGCCTTGAAATCCCGTACGCCGTAATCCTCGTCCGGCTTACCTGCACCCATCATGTCGAACACGGAAAAGCCGTTTTCCGCACAATAACGCAGGGCGGAATAGGTGGCGAGTAACGATGGAAACACGTGTTTTATCAACCTGTCCTCGCCACACACGAACCATTCGTACATCTTGCCTCCAAAACCCACGCACACGGTCCCGCCTATTATCTTTCCGTTGAAATCCACCAACAGGTAATGCGTCGATGGAAAATCTGCTAATTTTGTAAAGAATTCTTTCGGAAACAAAGGAGTCTTCACTTTTGTCTTGTACAAGTCGGACAATAAATCGTAGTATTGCGAGACCTGTTCAGGACTTGGTTTTTCAACTATTACAGCACCATCACGCACGCTCGTCTTTACATCCCTTTTTATATTCTTCGAGACATTGGCATCAACGATGTCGATAGTTGTTGTGTCCACTTTGAAATTCAAATGCTTTTCATATTTGAAGCCGGCACGTTCAAAAACAGGTTTATACGCGGAATAATCGAAAAAATTCCGTGTTTCTATATATATGGCTTGCTTTTTAAGCCTTTTTTGGGTTTCCGACAGCAGCAAAGCCAATGCTTTCTCCGAAACATCATCGGCGAGCATCGGGCCCGCGTTTATTACGGCCCTACGGGTAAGAAACTGTTTTGCAGGATTTTTATCGTATGTCACATAACCGACAATCACAGCTTTCAATTCTCCGTTTTCTTCTACCCCGTAAGCGAAGGGTCTCATAAAATATAAAGATGAGTAAAATTCAAAGCATTCTTGAGATTGGAAATAGGAAAACGTAGATGATGCTTCCTGCAAATTCCGCCATTTTTCTATATAATTGTCAAGATTTTCAATGAAAAATGCCATAATATCAATTTTTCGGATTTTTATTTAAATTGTTCGCAAATATAGAAACAGACTTATTAATTTTTCTGTTTTTTAGAGCTTGATTTTCTTAGCATCAAACCATAAGCCACCACCATCGCTACCGCCACGAAAATCTCAGTCAGCAAGAAAGTCATTGCAGCCCCTACGCCCTGCCACGACGGCACGAACACGAACATGAATACGGCTGCGACAACAGTGGCAGCAAGATATATGTAAAAATACCAGCCCTTCTGCGTTCCGCCTCCTGATGCAAGCAACCCCAACTGCCCCGTCAACATGCCTGCGCTTGCCGCCACGGCCATCAGCGACAAAATCCGCATTATCTTTTCCGTACCCGTATAATCCTCTCCCAACCATGCCGGCAAATACGGGGAGATAATGAAAATAGCCGTTGCCGCCAACGCCATAACGCACGCACCGCCTATGACCAACCTTTTTACCAAAGCGCAAGCCTTTGCCTTGTCATCAACCGCCATGCGGCTGACAGCGGGGTAAAACGCCTGCACTACCGGCACTGCCAGCAAGGTCATCAAAGCACGGATTATCTTGTCGGATGCCGTGAACCTTCCCACCTCGGCTGCCGGAGCGAAATGAGCCAATGCCATCACCACTATCAACAAATAAATATTATTTGACACGTTTGAGACGAATATCGGAGTGCTTTCTTGTAGTTCCGCAAGGCAGTCCTTGAAATCGAACTTCGGAAAACCAACCCACCCCGAAACGGCAATCATAACTATCAACATCACGTCCGCCACAATCGACACGATTCCGGGCAAAGCGGCAGCCAAAAGATAGTCATCCGGACCTTTGACAAATATGAATGTGAATGGCAACAACAAAAATTTAGCCACACAATTGAAAATTGCCACCCAGCGGATTTTTCCCAATCCTTGGAAAAGGAAAGTGAACAAGAACGCCTCGCCGACCACCGTGGTGAACTTGGCAAACAGCACCGGCCGGTAGATTTCATAATTCGGGAAAAAGGATATTGCCGTAAGTATCACGAAGCAGGACAACAGCAGCCCGATACGGCAAAAAAACGCCGCCGAAAATATGCGGTCGAGCTCCTTCCTGTCATCCCGCGCCAAGGCAATCCGTTTGGACACCGAGAGATTGAAGCCGAAATCGACCACAATCATCAAAAATTGGCAAACCGCCAGGGAGAAACCCACATGCCCGAACTTCTCCGCCCCCAACACCACAATCAGATAAGGCAACACTATCAGCGACGGAACATAATTCAAGCCCTGAAAAACAACGAGGTAAAGCACGTCCTTTACCTCGTGTCGGTTGGATGATATGTCGGGAAAAATGGACAAAAGGAAATGATATTATGCTTTACTTATTCTCCTATTTTGTTCAACAATATCAAGCATGAACGAATTTATATCAATAAACTTGGTACTTAGTGATGCTCTTATTTCTGCCTGATGTTTCGCAACTTCTTGTTTCTCCATAATTACTTTTTTAAGCCATTGATCAATTGAAATTGTTCTCCGATTGGAAAAATACGCAATCTCCGCCGCTGCCAGATTAGCGGGCATATCGTAGCGTATGCCTAAATAATATGCAGGAATCCCTAACAACGCCGCCTCTCTTGCCATGCTGTCCCCGGAAGAAACCAATCCGCAACTGTAATATATCAACGAATGAATGTCTTTGACCGGTTCTTGCAACAAAATCCAATGTTTGGGATATAAACTCCTGTTCGTTTTTTTCTCCAACGACAATAAAACCGGCATATCGACAGGCACGGCATTTGCCATTTGCAATATACTGTCAGGGGCTTGTCCAGCATAATTTATCGTACCTACAGAAACTTCCCTGAAAAACAAATACGCATACGGCTTCAATCCATAATCTGACAAGACAGATGAATCCGGTCGAAAAAGTTTTTCGTTTAAGTATGCCCATTCTTTCAAAACTGGCAAAACAGACATGTTATTTCTACGTGTTTCTCCATCTTTCAACTGATATACACATAAATATTCTTTCGTTCCAAATACAGTTTTCAATTTGCTGTCAAGACTTTGCGGGTCATCCTCAAAAGAGGAATAGGGCTTCCTTTTTAATCTTGCGATTTCACAACATTGTCTTCCATTGGAAAATGCGATATCGAATTTATGCAGCATACCCCATATAAACAGTTGAAAAAAACGCAAGAGGTTAGCCTCAATAATGGCAGAAAATTTAGTCATACGATGCCTGCCTATGGTTTCCACCGTTACATTTTTCATGCCCGCAAGTTCCTCTTTTGCAATTAACGGCAACTTGCCCCTTCCGAGCACAGTTACAAGAACCTCAGAACCTCTGCTGGATAATGCGGCTATGAGATTTTTGTAGAAATTAAATTGGGGAGTATGCAGTATGTCTATCCAAACTTTCATTTTACCAACACAAACCTTTATAATCAGGAGAGGATTCCAACTCCTTTATGCGAACAAGGTCGAAGATTTTTTGACCGGGACGCAATTGCAAAGTTTTAAATTGTTCGTCTTTATTTGAAATAACCAATAACTCGGCATGGCAGCAAACATCTTGCAAATCATCCTTCAACATTTTATCCAAATGCGGAAGTTTTTCACTTATCACGCTTTTGTTCTTACCTATCAGTCTTGAAAGAGATACATTCTTGTCAAAAATTTCTATATCATAGCCCTTGCCATGCAAATACTCTATCACATTGACTATGGGTGAATTTCTCATATCGTCGGTTCCAGCCTTGAAGCTCAAACCTAAAAAACCGATTTTCCGACACCCGCTCTTTTCAATCTCCATCACACATCGTGTTATGTGTTTTCTATTGCTATCATCTATCACATTTAAAACCGGAGTATCCAAATACAAATCGTGTGCAAGGGTTTTTAATCCTCGCAAATCTTTTGGCAAACAACTGCCGCCATATGCGAATCCGGGTTTAAAATAGTATGGAGAGATATTCAGCTGTTTGTCCATACAGAAAATGCGCATAACTTCATGGGAATCTATACCCAACGCAGCACATATCGCTCCCACTTCATTGGCAAAAACGACTTTCAAGGCATGGTACGAATTATTCACGTACTTTATCATCTCCGCTACGTTTATTGCAACGACCTCTATGGGGGCGTTCGTTTCTGAATAAAGATTTTTCAATGTGTCAATCGCAGCGGGGCAAGACGAACCTAACACGGTCAAAGGCGGATTCATATAATCGTGGACGGCAGTCCCCTCACGCAAAAACTCAGGATTGGACACGACTGCAAAATCCTCATCGGCTTTCTTTCCTGAAATTTCGGATATTATCCTTGTTACTTTGGCATTTGTACCAGGAAAAACAGTCGACCTTATTACGATTATGTGAAACCCATTTTTATCCTTCAACGCTTCTCCTATTTCCCGCGCGGTTTGAAAAATGTATTCAAGGTTCAAATGGCCATTATCGGCAGATGGAGTTCCAACACACAAAAACGAAATATCTGTTGACTTAACAGCGTCCTTATAATCTTTTGTAGCTCTTATTTTCCCGGCATTGTGCGCATCCGCAATCAAATGGTCAATATCCTTTTCAACAATAGTCGGCATTCCGGAATTTATCAAATTGATTTTTTCTTCCGAAACATCCACGCCGACAACATTATGACCACGTGCCGCAAGGCATCCCATGCCAACGCAGCCCACATAACCCAAACCGAAAATTGAAATATTCATATTAATTTGCTTAAAACTATGATGAATGATTTAACGTATCGTTGTTAATGTTTACATATCAAATTATAAATATCCAGTAACTTCGTTGCAACTGTCTTGTTATCCATGCCTTTTGCCAATATCACAGTCCTCCCTTGCGTGCGTAAAGGGGATGCCAGAACAATTCGTAATTTCTGTGACAGATCTTCAGCTACGGGCTTTGCGATGTAGCAATTCAATATCCCTTCCGTCACTTCCGCAACATCTCCCACATCGACGCTCACGATAGGGCAACCGCAATACAGAGCCTCTTTCACTACCTGCGGGGATCCTTCCGATTTGGAAGTCATTAAAAACACATCAGCCGCATAAAACAATGACGCGACCTGTTGTCTGGAAAATCCTTTCATTTCAACCAAATCGACTCCGGGCAATAACGCGACAGCCGCTTGCGCCAATGCCGCGTTTTTTACAGCATTATCGAATGCTCCTGCAAACAACACATACTGACCATCCATTTTCCACCCCAATTCCTTTCGTGCCTCTGCCATTTCTTTAACTGCAAAATTATCAGTATCTATTCCGCAAGGCAGCAAACTGTACTTTCCTGTCAAGCCTGACATTTCCACATTTTTCTTGGACACGAAAATATTCCAAGCGGACAAACGCATTGCGATTTTAGATAATCTCAAAACCTTGGAATCGTTTATGTCGCTGCCGTGATATGTCGTAACAACAGGTACTTTTCTTTGCAAATTAGCCAATAAACCACTAAGCCCGTAATGGGCATGGACAATATCCGGTTGGAAGTCTTCTATCTTTTGCTTCAACGACCGTATATTTTTCAAATACCCTGCCAATCCTTTTCCAACCACTCCGAAATAGTCTATTTCCGCTCCGTTTTTGGAAAGGGCTTCTGCCTGTTCGGTAATGAAAGGTGCGAAACGGCCCTTGTTATATGAAGCTACGATAAGGATTCTCATTAAACGTGAAACTTTGTTTTTTATATTAATCCCCTTCCTGCCAATTTAAACCACGACCATGCCAATCCAATCACAAACGTGCCAAAACACCAATAATTAAACCATCTTTTATTATTATTCTGCATGATGGAAACTCCGTATGCTGCAAACAACAATACGAACGGCAAAGCAGGTAAATGAAAACGCTCAGAGTGTGCAAAACTACTTAAAGATAATACTAACAAATAAGAACACATGAGAGCTATTGGCAAAACATGTTTCTTCCATTCCCCGCTAAACAATAATGAAAACAATGAAAATATGGTAAAAAAAGACATGATATTCTTTATGTAATTTCCACCATTTATCATCTGTTGATCTTCCTGATCTTCTATATGAACTATAGTAGGAAACGGAATTGTAAAAATCAATGGTGCAAATATTGCCGCACCGGCATACTTTGCAAAGGCATTACCGCCCTTGCGTTCCGAACGCCACTCCATATTGCCTTGCTGGGCACTGCTTCCGGTTTCAATCATTGTGCTTACCTCATCGGCAATTTGCCCGCCGATACCGATGCCTAAAACACAAAGCACTAAAACGGAAACCATTATTTTCTTGCCCCACCCCACAATTCGGCTTGAACTGAATACCAAAGCGAAGCATAGGGAAGCGAACAGGACCGCACCAAGTGCCGTTCTAAAAAAGAAAGTAGCCGCTCCCGACAATAATACGGCAATAAGTGCCGGGACATCCAACTTCTCCCCCCTTATCATATAATCCGCACGTTCCACGAACAATACCGTAAGAAAAACCATTATCGGTTCTTTCAAATGCAGACCGCAATAATATATCAAATTCGGCATCAGCATACAAAAAACACCTGCCATTCTTCCTACGCTTTCTCCAAAATTCCTTACTGCAAGTTTATAAACAAGCACGGCTGTCAAAGAAAGCCATAATGCATGTAGCAAACGAGTGAATATCAGCGAATCATTAGACAGCCAATAAACGAAACTCAAATATATGGGGTAGCCTGAATCCGAATACAGCATGTGTGCATAAGCGTAAAACTTGTTGAGAAAGTCAAACTCACCATTCGAAATCAAATAATGTCCATATTTGCCCATATGATCGTAAAATCCCACATCAGCCGCTGCGAATTCAAAAGGTGTCCCTGTCATCTCCATATAAAATAAATACGAGAACACCACATATACGCAGCGTATCAAGAATGAAACTACAAACAGACGATTTTCAAATGTTTTGGGTGTAACATTCGCCCAAGCCTTGGTGAGATAATTCACCCCTAAGAAAAATCCTACGACCTCCACCACCCCAAACAATATAAGCCATAACGGCAAAGCGTATTGAAAAAACAACACGCTTACAACAGCCAAAAGCACAAAATAATACACAATTGCTTTGTTGGCAAATATTCTCGGGAAATAGGTCAACATTTTAGTATTTCTTACGTTCGGTTGATTTTAAAATATAGATTATTTAAATGTAGTATGTATTGCTCTATACTGAATTTACTCCTTATCGTTTCTGCATTATGATAAGAACTTTCAAAAAATCGCTGAGGGCTTGAAATAAATCCTGCAAAACTTTTATATAAATCCTCAACATCCTTTGTTTTATACAAAACAGCCAATTCTCCATTATCGGTAACCTCCCGCATTACACCCCAATCATTTACAAAAACAGGTATTCCGGAAGCTATCGCCTCAATTACTGCCAAACCAAAGGTATCATGATCAGTGCTATACAAAAAAGCATCCCACGTTTTTAACAATTCCGGCACATCAGTCCTCGAACCCAAAAAACGGACACTTTCCATCAGTCCGTTACGAACACAAAAATCATGACATTTGTCAAAATAACCGGGATTCTTTTCGTCTTTTCTTCCAACGAAATCAAATCGGTAGTTTATATTATTTTCCTTTAATACTTTCAGAAACTTGCATAATGTATATTGATCCCTGCCTTGCACAAAATTCCCGACAGTACCCAATCTAAGGACTCCACTTGTTGCCTCATGTTTATTAATATCTCCCAACTTGGAAAAATCGACCCCATTATACACGACTGCAACTTTGGATTCGGGCAAGTTCAGATTGCCGACAAAATAGCCTTTTTGTGTCTTGCTGACAAATATATTGCAATCAATACGTTTACTTATAAACTTTATCATGGCATCTCCTCTTTTATTCAACCCATAATCATAACCATGATATGTTTGTACTATTTTTACTTTTGTTCCAATCAACGCGATTTTGGCATATATTGCATCCAAATATTGTTGAGCATGTACGATTTTGGCCTTATAACCTAAAATCCGCTTTCTTAGTCTTATTAAATAAACCGGGTCGAAAGGAAATTTTGGGAACAACAATGAGAAGGTTACTCCTGTATTTTTTAAATCTTCTTCGAGAGCCCCGCCTTTTCTATGAATAGCTGCAATTTTATATCCCAACTTGTCTTTCTTGCGGAACAAGTCCATGAGCAAAGTTTCCGCCCCTCCTCTATTCAATGAACCGAACAAATAAACTATGTCGCAACAAGGAATCATAAATTACGTTTCTTCTTTTTTATTATCCACTGTTTTACATTCGATGCTACAAGCCTCATCCTATGCAACATACGCAAAACGCTTATCGGGGTTTTGTATTGCAGCCTTATTGACAATGGTTGCAAGCTCCAATCCACTTTTTTTAGTTCCTGCAACGCTGCTTCATGATATTGTTTGTCCAAATAATATAGAAACAGTCCGGTAACCCTTAACTTGTCTATCAGGTATTTGTAATCAGGATTCGTATACTCGCAACCTTCCAAAAACGACAAATTCCAAAGCATGTGGGTTTGCGGATTGTGAAGTTTGCCTACTGCCCGCTTTTCTACGGGAACATCTTGAAAGTAATACGACAAATTCTCATTTAAAAATACAACCTTGTAATTCAAAGCAAGTTGTATCCACAAATAAAAATCCTCTCCCAATGTCAAATTAACAGGAAATCCTTTTAGATCGAGAAAAGCAACTCTACGCACTGCGACAGCCCCGGTCCATAAAGGCATTTGCATACTGTCCGCATATTGACGGCAATAGTTTATGTAGCCGCTCTTGAAATCTTTCTGCAATCCGAAATCCAACTCCCTTGGAAATCCATTTTTATAATAATAATAGGCCGTACCGAACGCTGCCGCTTCCGGATATTCCACTACCAACTTGTCCATTGCAGCAAGGAAGCCGTCGGCCCACCAATCATCTGCGTCCAAAAAACAAAGATAATCCCCGCAAGACATTTTCACCCCGTTGTTACGCGCCGTACTCACACCGCTGTTCACTTGTTTAATCAGCTTGAATCTGCCACTATCATGCAAGTTCCGCATTTTCGGGTTGTCGAGGGTCATTTTTTCAACCGCTTCACAAGAGCCGTCAGTCGAGCCGTCGTCCACAACTATCAATTCATAATCATCGTATGTTTGATACAACACGCTTTGCAGAGTTCTTGCCACATACGGTGCTTTGTTATACAAAGGGACTATAACAGAAAATCTCACGAAAACAATTTTTATTCCGCCCGCTAATTTACACATTAAATGTGAAAGGAGGTAAAGTTTGCAGCAAGTCTTTGTTGCGATTACTCATTGTCATACTTATCTTTGACTTATCGAATTCCCAGACTTCAACCATGAAATACCCGATTGGCATACAGACGTTTTCAGAAATCATAACGCAGGGTTATGTATACGTGGACAAGACGGAGCATGTTTATAACTTGGCTCACGGTGGCAAGTACTATTTCCTAAGCCGTCCGCGCAGCGGATGCACCCACAGAGATGCAGCCACAACCTGTATCACGGTCCCGAAAGGAGCGAACATAATACTCTGCGCTGTCGGTTTTCCACCGCAAATGCGCTAGCGCTACGCTTAATTCGCGGTTAAGCATAAAACAACATGCACGATAGACGCAGGTGTCTTTAAGTGGATTTTCTTTACATAAGACAAGCGGCACTCGACAAAGCCCATTCATGCAAGCATGATGGTCTTTGTTCTCATTTGCATTATCTTTGCATTTGAAATACAAAACAAAAAATGCAAAATCATCTGATAAGCATAATCACAATCAATTATAACAATGCCGAAGGTTTGAACAAGACTTTGGCGAGCGTTAATTGCCAGACAAGCGATGAATTCGAACATATCATAGTCGACGGGGGCTCGACGGACAACTCTGTCGATATAATAAAGCGATATGAAAACGACCGGATTTCCCGGACTTGGATAAGCGAAAAGGACAGCGGCATATACAATGCCATGAACAAAGGCATACGCATGGCACACGGACAATACGTGCAGTTCCTCAACAGCGGAGACTATTTGGTGGACAAATATGTGATTTCACGCATGTCAGACGCTCTCCGCCGCAAGGATTACCCCGACATCCTTTATGGTAACATAATCGTAATCACCAAAAAAGGACGGCTATCCCGCAATAAAGGTGTCCAAGGCAAATATGTTACACCGTGGATGATGTATCAAGGTGCAATACCACATTCTTCTGCTTACATAAAACGGGAATTATTCGACCGATATGGAATGTATGATGAGAATATGAAAATAGTTTCCGACTGGGAATGGTATTTCGAAGTTACATATTACCACGGCATACACCCGAAACACGAGGATACCGATGTATCGTGTTTTAATTCAGATGGTATTAGCGAGACAAACCACGAACTCAATGCAAAGGAACGCCGTCAGGTGATAGAACGCATAATGCCGCCACAGGTATTGCCCGACTATGACCGCTGGAAAACCTTGCTCTTAAAGCAGACTGCAATCAATAGGCACCCATTTGCTGTAAAATTTCAGAATGCCCTACTATGTATAATCAACATCGCGGAAAAAATCCAACTCCGCAGAAACTCCCGGAAATTGAAAAGGGAGTTCAAAAAGAAAGGAATTGAAATTGTATAGGCATTAAAAATCAAGGACTTGATAAAGATGGGCATTATAAACCGTAATAGTTTATGTACCCTTTTTATTTGCAAGCAATTCTCGTATTTGCTTTACAAACCTAATAGGAGAACAACAGAAAGCCCTTAAAAAATTCCACATAGCTTGCGGGTATTTCTGCATTTTCCGATATGCCATGCCAATTTTAAAATATGCGTGCTCATCGTTTTTCAGATATTTATGATATTCTTTGGGCAAAACAGAAATCAGATTACGTCTTATTTGAAAATCTTCTTTCCAACGTAAAACAGCATTCTGCGTATGAGTTACAGAAGTCGGGTTTATACGGTACGCGGCTGTTACGTCATTGAGAAAATAGAAGTTACCTTGTGTAAGTAGGCATATCCACAAAGTATAATCTTCTAGGAATGTACTATACAAACGTTTATATATATCTACCGTTTTATCATACGACAATTTTCTATATAACATGGTCAATGATGAAAAATCATTCGGGATAGAAAAAAAATCATGTAAAGAATATTCCCTTTCCTTATTTTCGGGAACTATTATACATTCTCTACACAAAACATTCCCATCATCATCAACAATCTGTTTATTTGTGATAACGGCCGATGCACAAGGCTTCTGCTTCAATATTGCAACTTGTTTTTGCAATTTGTCCATATCAACCCAATAATCATCCCCTGCACAACATGCGATATAATCACCTCGCAATAAAGAATTGATTTGCAAAAAATTATCCATCAATCCCAAATTCTTGCGATTGTGTATTATCCGAACTCTGTCAGGATATTTCTTTTGATAAGCCTTACAAATTTCAAGTGTCCCGTCAGTGCTGCAATCCTCACCTATTACAATTTCATAGCCAAAATCGCAAACCTGGCATACCAAGGAATCCAAACATTGCGAAATATACTTCTCATGATTATATGCCAAAACCCTTATGGAGACTAATGGCGTTTTGACGAAATCATCCGATACTATTTCCTCGTATGTTTTCTCCACGTATTCGTATTTTATATTATCGATTATTCAAACTCATTCACTACCCTTGCTACTTCTTCAACTTCTCTCCAATCCATAACCGGACTCATGGGCAAACTCAATTCCTCCGCGTGTATCTGCTCCGTAACGGGGAAAGAAAGACTGTTCCACTCCGCATAACATTGTTGTTTATGTGGCGGTATTGGGTAGTGTATCACTGTTTGTATGCCATTCTCAGAAAGATACTGCTGCAACTTGTCCCGTTGCCCACAACGAATAGGGAATATATGGAACACATTGGCATCCCAATCATGAACCTTGGGTGTCGTTATCAATGGATTTTTAATGTTTTCAATATAATATTCGGCGACTTGCTTCCTGATTGCAATGTCTTCTTCCAAATGCTTCAACTTGACATCCAAAATCGCAGCTTGTATTTCATCCAAACGGCTATTGCGGCCTTTGTAATCAAAAACATATTTACGCGATGAGCCGTAATTAGCAAGACTGCGGACTGTTTTCGCCAGTGTTTCATCATTCGTCGTAACCGCTCCCGCGTCCCCTAATGCTCCGAGGTTTTTACCGGGATAAAAGCTATGCCCTGCTGCATCTCCTAACGCCCCGGTCCGTTGTCCGTCAAATTTGCACCCATGAGCCTGCGCATTATCTTCTATGAGTTTCAAATTGTATTTCCTGCATATTTCACCAATCCTTGCCGTATATGCGCATTGTCCGTAAAGATGGACGATTAAAACGGCTTTGGTTTTATCGGTTATCGACTGCTCAATCAGCCTGTCGTCAATCTGGTATGTATCAATGGACGGCTCAACCAATTTAGGAACAAGCCCGTTTTCACTAATAGCCAAAATTGATGCTATGTATGTATTTGCAGGTACTATTACTTCATCTCCGGGAGCAAACACGCCAAGTTCGATATACGCACGGAATATCCATATCAAGGCATCCAGACCATTTGCACAACCGACCGCATATTTCGTTCCTATATACCCGGCATAATTATGCTCAAAACGTTTGTTCTCTTCTCCTTGCAAATACCAACCCGAATTGACCACACAGTCTACAGCTTCATGAATTTCTTCGGCATATTTTGCTGTAACTTTTTGTAAATCCAAAAACTTTATCATGACTTTACAAC
>JADIMR010000048.1 GCA_017694565.1 Candidatus Enterocola intestinipullorum
CCGCACAAAAAAATCCTGCTGTCCAAAAGGAAGTTGCCGCACCGCGCCCGGTTGCCCAGCCCGTTCAAGCGCATCGTGAAACCGTCAAACCCGCGCAGCCAAGTATGAACAAGGCGGCGCGTAATGCTTTCGGCGGCATAGGTTTTTCCCTTAAAAGTTTAATGGATGACAATGACGGACAACAAAGCCGCCAGTCGTCGGCAGTCCGTTTGCGTGAAACCGTATTCTCGGAAGAACAGTTGAACTCCGCATGGTTTTCCCTTCCAGACGAAATACCCGAAAAATTGATGCTGCACCGCTTTTTTGCTGTCCCGCCCGTATTGGAAAACGGTAAAACGGTAATGCTTAAAGTGGAAAACGAGTTGGTGGCGGATGAATTGCAACAGGTATTGCCATTGCTTACGAAATCGTTGCGTAACCGTTTGGAGAACGATATGGTGGAAATTTCCGTGTACGTGGAAGCTGTGGCAGCAGAAGAAAAACTTACCACCAACGATGCCAAGTTGAAATACCTTGTCGAAAAGAATGGGGAGTTGCAGAACCTCGTTTCAGAGTTGGGCATGGTCTTTGACTGATGCTTGTACTTGTCCGATTACGAATCCTATTTCCTTGAAAGCATATTCGAGCGTTTTTCCGCTTTCGTGTTCCACGGTGATTATGCCGTTGCTTGCCACGTCGCGGATGCGGCCGGTGAATTTTCCGTTTTTGTCTTTGTATTGCCTCCATTCGCCGAAACGGTAGAGTTTCGCCAGGTAATCCTCATGCAGCAGGGCTCCTTGCGTGTTTATTTGCCCGAACCGGCGCATGATGTTTTGCCGGATTGTTTCCAATAGCGGCATAGGCTCCTGCTTGTTTTTCGTTATTTGAAACAACGACACTGGGTTTGGAGCGTCGCTCGTGAATTTCTCCTGGTTCACATTCAGTCCCACGCCTATGATGCTGTCGTGTACGAATGCCCCGTGCAGATGGTTCTCTATCAGTATGCCTGAGATTTTTTTATCGTGCCAGTAAATGTCGTTGGGCCATTTCACCTTGAATCCGTCGTCGAACTTGTCCAACGAGTCGGTAATGCCCAATGCCACGGCTTCGGACAATGGGAATTGTTTTGCGGCATCCATCTTGTCAGGGTAGAGCAGCATTGAAAACAAGAGGTTGCAGCCCCTTTCCGATTCCCAATGGTTGTTCATTTGCCCGCGTCCATCGGTCTGGAACCCGCTATATACGATAAATCCGTTGCCCAACCTTTCACCGCTTGCCAGCAACCTTGCCAAATACGAGTTCGTCGAATCCGTTTCTTCAAGAAACAGGGAGTTTGTAAGAAAAGCTGAAAACATTATTTCAGGCATTTACACAGTTTCTATACAAGTTGTATGATATAGTACTTAAAATATTCTACGCCTGCGACCCTTATCAAATCCGAATCTTCTGCCATGTCCGGTTCGATTTAAAAGGTTCTATTTTCCGGCTTATACAAAAGTAACGAAAGTTTATCTTCTGTTTTCCAACTGATTGATAAAATTTTATGCTAACTTTGCTTGATTTTTAGAGTAAAATACAGTTTTAACATTAAAAGTATGAATGTAGTAACAAAAACCATCACACTGGGTGATGGCAGGACCATTACCATCGAGACCGGCAAGTTGGCCAAACAAGCCGACGGCGCGGTAATGGTGCGTATGGGCAAGACCATGCTTTTGGCAACGGTTTGCTCCGCGCAAGACGCGGTGCCGGGCACCGACTTCATGCCTTTGACTGTGGAGTACAAGGAGAAATTCGCTTCCGCAGGTCGTTTCCCCGGCGGTTTCACCCGCAGGGAGGGCAGGGCTTCCGATGCCGAGATTTTGACGGCACGCTTGGTGGACAGGGCTTTGCGTCCTTTGTTCCCGGATGATTATCACGCTGAAACTTTTGTAAACGTAACCCTTTATTCGGCCGACGGCGTGGACATGCCCGACGCTTTGGCTGGCTTGGCCGCTTCCGCCGCGATAGCGGTCAGCGACGTGCCTTTCCACGGACCTATTTCCGAAGTGAGGGTAGCCCGCATAGACGGGGAATATGTCGTTGATCCTACTTTCGCCCAACTTGAAAAGGCCGATTTGGACATAATGGTAGCTGCCACCATCGACAACATCATGATGGTTGAAGGTGAAATGAACGAAGTTTCCGAAGCAGACTTGTTGCAGGCAATGCGTGTGGCGCACGAAGCCATCAAGGACCATTGCCGCGTGCAATTGGAACTCGCCGAAGCTGTCGGCAAGACCAAGCGCGTATATTGCCACGAGGAAAACGACGAAGATTTGCGCAAGGACGTGCACGACAAGACATACGCCAAAACTTACGAGCTTGCAAAGTCCTGCAATACCGACAAACATTCCCGCGAAGCCAATTTCAAGGCTGTCCGCGAAGAATACAAGGCACAGTTTACCGAAGAAGAATTGGAAACGAAAGCCGCCCTCATCGACCGTTATTACCACGATGTGGAAAAAGAAGCGATGCGCCGCGCCATTTTGGACGAGGGCATACGTCTCGACGGTCGTAAAACCACTGAAATCCGTCCTATCTGGTCGGAGGTGGATTATCTTCCCGGCCCCCACGGATCGTCAATCTTTACCCGTGGTGAAACCCAATCGTTGTGCACGGTTACTTTGGGTACGAAGCAGGACGAGAAAATCATCGACGAGGCTTTGGTACAAGGAACGGACAGGTTCTTGCTCCACTACAATTTCCCGCCTTTCTCGACAGGCGAGGCCAAAGCGCAACGCGGCGTTGGACGTCGCGAAATCGGCCACGGCAATCTTGCCTGCCGCGCATTGAAAAAAATGGTTCCTGCCGATTATCCCTATTGCATAAGAGTGGTTTCCGATATTTTGGAGTCGAACGGTTCGTCCTCCATGGCCACCGTTTGTGCGGGCACTCTCGCACTTATGGATGCGGGTGTTCCCATCAAGAAGCCGGTTTCGGGTATAGCTATGGGTTTGATTTCCGAGAACAAAGGAACCAACTACGCAGTGCTTTCCGACATTCTCGGTGATGAAGACCACCTTGGCGACATGGACTTCAAGGTTACCGGCACGAAAGACGGTATCACGGCTACGCAAATGGATATAAAAGTCGACGGCTTGTCGTTCGAGATTCTCGAAAAGGCTCTCAACCAGGCACGCGAAGGCCGTTTGTACATCCTCGGAAAGATACAGGAAACGTTGGCTGCGCCGCGTCCCGATTTGAAGCCTCACGCCCCGCGTATCGTTACCATTGACGTGCCCAAGGACATGATCGGAGCTGTCATCGGCCCGGGCGGAAAGGTAATCCAAGGCATACAGGCAGAAACCGGCGCGACAATCAGCATTACCGAAGTGGACGACAAGGGCATAGCGGAAGTAGCGGCTTGCAACAAGGAATCTATCGATGCGGCTGTCGCGAAGATAAAAGCTATCATAGCTGTTCCCGAAGTCGGAGAAGTTTACGATTCTGTCGTTACGTCGGTAATGCCTTACGGTTTGTTCGTGGAGTTCATGCCCAACCGTGAAGGCTTGTTGCACATATCCGAGATTTCGTGGAACAGGATAGAAAATATAGAAGACGCAGGATTCAAGGAAGGCGACCGCGTGCAGGTGAAACTTTTGGAAATCGATCCCAAGACAGGCAAGTTCCGCTTGTCGCACAAGGTACTCACCGAGCGTCCTCCCCGTCCCGAGGGAGAGCAGGTTTCCGACGAGCAGCGCGAACGCCGTCCTTTCCGTCCACGTCGCGAAGGCGACCGTGAAAACGGGAACCGTAACGGTGGCAACCATCGCGGCCCGCGTCGCAATTGACAACGAGGCGCGTTATGATAAAAAGCGGAGAACCTTTCCGGTTTTCCGCTTTTTTTTGCTTCTTTGAATAGAAAAAGCCGGAAACATCCGGCTTTCTACTCTTAACTCTGTTTTTGGACTGATTTTATTCAGCCTCTTCTTTTGCCTTTTTCAAAGAAGCCCTGTGGCGGAGTTCCTTGGCATCTATGTAGAATACGAGGTCTTCGGCAATGTTGCTCAACCTGTCTCCGATGCGTTCTATGCGGCGCATTACGGTGCTGAAATATAGCATTTCGCTGATTTGTTCAGGATGTGCCTGCATGTATTCCGCAAGAATGGGATTGACGGCTTTGTTTATTTTGTCTATCTCGTCGTCCATTTGCAGGATTGTCCTTGCCATTGCACTGTCTTCTTCCTCGAAAGCTTCTTTTGCCTTGGTCATCATTTCTGCCACGGTGCCGGTAAGCTTTTTCCATTGGAGTTTTTCCATCAAGTCCGGGTCGATTACCCCTTCTTGGTTATAGTAGGTGAATTTGGCCAACGAATCGGCGAAATCTCCTATGCGTTCCAGATTGTTGTTTATTTTTATCATCGAAACAGCGAATCTAAGGTCTACCGCTACCGGGGCGAAAAGGACCAAATACCTTTCGCAGGCGTTGTCCACTACCAATTCCTGGGCATTGACCTTGTTTTCCATCACCATTACTTCCTTGGCGATGCCCTTGTCGCAGGTTTCAACAGCTAAGAAGGCTTGTTTGACCTGTTTTTCCACCGTATGCCACATTTTTGCATATTCGGTCTTTACTTCATCCAATTCCAATGTTGCGTGTTGCATGTCATTATCGTATTATGGCGTTATCCGAAACGGCCGGTTATGTAATTCTGGGTTTCTTTTTCCTTCGGGTTGAGGAATATTTTCTGGGTATCATCGTATTCTATCAGGTTGCCGAGGTAGAAGAACGCTGTCTTGTCTGATACACGGGTCGCCTGTTGCATGTTGTGTGTTACAATCACGATGGTGTAATCCTTTTTCAACTCGAAAATCAGGTCTTCTATCTTGGATGTGGAGATGGGGTCGAGTGCCGATGCGGGCTCGTCCATCAAAAGTATGGACGGTTGGACGGCAAGAGCCCTTGCGATGCAGAGACGTTGCTGCTGCCCGCCTGACAAATCGTATGCCGACTTGTTGAGCTTGTCTTTTACTTCGTCCCAAAGAGCCGCGCCTTTGAGGGAGGTTTCAACACGCTCGTCGATTATTTTTTTGTCCTTGACGCCGTTCACCCTCAATCCGTATGCAAGATTGTCGTAGATGCTTTTCGGAAAGGGATTGGGCTTTTGGAATACCATGCCAACCCTCTTGCGGAGTTCGTCCACTTTTACATCCGGGGCGTAAATGTCTTTGTCTTCGACTTTCAAAGTCCCATCCATTTTTGCATCCGGGATAAGGTCGTTCATGCGGTTGATCAATCTCAAGAATGTCGATTTGCCGCAACCCGAAGGTCCTATGAAAGCCGTTACGGTGTTTGCCTCGATTTCCATATTTATGTTTTTGAGAGCCTGGAACGTACCGTAATAAAAATTTATATGTTCTGCTTGGATCATCATTTTGCTTGGTGTTTGGTAAAGTGTTTGCGAATCAATGTAGCACAAATATTCAGAATAAGCACTATCACTATAAGGACAAGTGCTGTCCCGTAGGCCATGCGGCGGCTTGCTATCAAATCAGTGCCGCTGGTAGCCAATACGTACAAGTGGTAGGGCAATGCCATTACCTGGTCGAATATCGAACTCGGGAGTTTGGGCAGGAAGTATGCCGCTACTGTAAACAGGATGGGGGCGGTTTCGCCGGAAACCCTTCCTATCGCAAGAATCAACCCGGTGAGTATGTTAGGCATTGCAACCGGAAGCACTACGTGGCAGACAGTGTAGAATTTGCTTGCGCCAAGTGCCAAAGAAGCGTGGCGGAGCGTGTCATCCACTGTTTTGAGGGCTTCTTCCGTGGTACGTATCACGATAGGCAACACCAAAAGCCCCAAAGTCAAAGAACCTGCGATGATTGAATCGCCGAAGTCGAGGGCATTGACGAACAGGGACATGCCGAACAAGCCGAACACGATGGAAGGGATTGCTCCCAAGTTGTCGGTCATCATCCTGATGAAACGGATGATCCATCCGTTTTTCGCATATTCGTTCATATATATGCCTGAGAGGACTCCGACAGGGAATGCGAACAGCATTGAACCTGCCACAAGGCAAAGCGTGCCGACGATTGCGGGCAGTATGCCGCCTTCCGTCATTCCGTTGGTCGGTTCGGATGTGAGGAACTCCCAACTTATCACGCTTGCTCCGTTGACAAACAGAAAACCTAAAATCCAAACCAGCACGGCAACAACCGCCAATGCTGTCAGGCGGAATATCCAAAACGCCACGTGTTGGGAAACACGTTTGCGCGTGTGCAAAGAAGTTATCGAACTCATTTTTTCTTAGACTGGATTTTGTTAGCCGCAAGGCTTATCAACAATGTAATTACGAACAAGATGCAACCGAGCATGAACAATGCCTGGTAGTGCGCGCCGCCAACCGGGGCTTCTCCCAATTCCGCCGCAATGGTCGCAGGGATTGTGCGCACCGGGGTAAGCAACGAATCAGGAATTACCGCAGAGTTGCCGGTTACCATCAACACGGCCATGGTTTCTCCAATTGCACGGCCTACGCCCATTACTATGGCGGCGATAATGCCTGACGAAGCGTAGGGCATGATTACTTTCCAGATTGTTTGCCAGTGTGTCGCACCCAATGCCAAAGATGCTTCTTTCATCGATCTTGGCACTGAACGCATAGCATCCTCACTTACGGTTATTATGGTAGGCAAGGCCATGATTGCCAAAATAATCGCGCCTGCGAGGGCCGTTTCACCCACGGGCAGGTCGAACGCTTTTTGAACCATGGGCACGAAAACCACCAAGCCGAAGAAACCGTAAACCACCGAAGGTATGCCGGCCAAAAGCTCGATAGTAGGCTTCAGGATCTTGCGTACCTTGGGAGATGCCAGCTCGGCCATGTATATTGCCACGGACAAAGCCAGTGGCACGGCCATGATTATTGCGGCGAGTGATACTAAGATAGTTGCTAAAAACAGCGGCAATATTCCGAAAATAGGAGCGGGAGTAGCGGTAGGAAACCACTCCGTACCCGCGAAGAATGATGACAGGGTTATATTGTCGCCGTCTATACGCTTGCCTGAGAAATTTTCCGGCATGTAAGTTTCAGGAAAGAAAGCAATCATGCCTGCGTTTGCCGCCAATACACTGTCTATGCACTGGGGCAGGTTCTCGAAATCCGCTCCGAGCTGTTCAGCACTTACGTAGTTGGTAATGTCGGTGAACCTGAAAACGATAATGTCCATGTCCTCGCCGCCAACCTCTTTCCAGTTGGTTATTTCCATGTCGAAGATGTCCTTTATGTTTTCAACACCGAGGTGGTCAACCTTGTTGCTCTTATTAACAGCGAGGACGTAGCCGTCTTCCACCTGTTTCGAGGAGAAGAGGCCCGCGCCCTCTTTGAATAAGAACACCACCATTAACAATATCGTAAGAGAGCTTATCCAACCGCATACGCGGATAATGGTTTCGGCAATTTTCTCGTTGACTATTGCTAATTTACGGCGTGCCATGATTATTTCGTTACGTCAATATAACCGATTTCCTTAACTATTGCTTGACCTTCTGCCGACATTACGAAATTTATGAAAGGTTTAACGGCAGCGTTTTCTTTCAGATAGTAGAAATACAAGGGACGGACAACAGGATAAGATTTGTCTTTTGCTGTTTCGTAGGAAGGAGCAACATAGTTCTTGCCGCCATCGTAAGAAACTTTCAAGGCTTTGACTTGGTCGTTAAGATAAGCGACACCTATGTAACCTATGGCACCTTTGGTCTGGCTTACGGATTGCACGATGGCTCCGGTTGCAGGCATTGAAAGGATGTTTGCCATGTAGTTTTTGTTCTTCAAGATGGATTCTTTGAAGAATTCGTATGTGCCGGAGCTGGTTTCACGCGAGTAAACAACGATTTTCATGTCGTCGCCGCCGACTTCTTTCCAGTTTGTGATTTTGCCGGTGAAGATGCCTTCCAATTGTTCGCGGGTAAGCTGGCTTACTTTGTTGTCGGGGTTGATGATTACTGCCAATGCGTCCCAAGCGATAACCTGCTCGACCAAAGTTTTGCCAGAACTCTTGATTTTCAATTGTTCGTCGATTTTGATTTTACGGGAAGCCATTGCTATGTCCGTGTTGTTGCTTTCCAAAGCCGCGATACCTACGCCGCTGCCGCCACCTGTTACGGTAACCATTGCGTCAGAGTTCTTTTTCATGAACACTTCCGCTTCTTTTTGAGCAAGAGGAAGCACTGTGTCGCTACCTTTTACTTTCTGTGCATAAGCTGCTGTGGACATGATGCCCAATGCCAAAGTGGCAATCAAAACTTTTACGTTCATTGTTGTTAGTTTTTAAGGATTAATTTAATGTGTTGTTTCTTATTTATTTGCGATAGTCCCGATTCCGGGAACCGGGACTATCGCGGTTGGTTTAGAATTTATATTGTACACGCAATGTTACCACATTGTCGGGTTTGTTGTAGGTGTAACCTTTCAAGGCCGTGATTTCGTTCCATACGAAGTCCATCTGTGCCATGAGCCTCAAATTCGAGATGGGAGAGTAGATGTAACCTACGCTGAACGTGTGGTACATGATGTCGCCCTCGTTGGTGCAATCCACGCCGCTAACTTTGTAGTTCGGGTCGTAGTTGTCATATTTGAACACGAGGGTGTTCTTGTCGTTCACGATGGATTGAGTAAGGTAAACATAACCGCCCATGAAGTTGCGCTCGTAAATATCGTAAGCTTCGTCGCCGCCGCTGAATTTGGCTTCGTCGTCGAAGTACCCGTCCCCGCTGTGGCTGGTGGAAGATGATGCAAGGCCAGGCTGCGTACCGATTAAGAATTCACCGAAGATTTTGGTCTTGCCTATGATGGTCTTGAACTCGAACTGAGCGTCCACGCCGAAGTATTGGCGGTGGGCTTGTTTGCCTTCGGCGGTCGCCCAAGTGCCGGCATTGTCGTCCCAGCGTTTTACCGTTGCATCTTGAATGATGTCAGCCTTTGTAACAGGGTCTTGGCCGATTATGTAGTCGCCCGCATAAACATTGCCGTAGTAATAGGACAAGCCTGCGCCTGCCGACCAGTTCTTGAATTTCTGAGAATAACCGAAGTGGCTGATGAAGTCCTTGTCCATGTCGCCGTAGGTGGAAGATTTTTCAGCAGCTATGCCGTTGCCGCAGAAAATTCCTGCATCCAACCAGAAGTTGCCAAGGGCCGAGCCTTTCTTGCCGGTGAAGCGCAATTTCGCACCGAGGTCGCGCTCGTTGGGGAACAATGTCCTGAATATGCGCGAACGTTCCATGGTCTCGCGTTTCGAGGAGCTGTAACTGATTTCATATCCGAATGGACGGTCGAAAACACCGCCTTGCAACATGATGTAGTCGAACTTGGGGATTTTCGCCATCAGGTAGGCATCCTTGATTCCGACACCTTTTTCAGTTACGTCCAATTGCAGTACGGCTGCACCCCATTCGTTCGAGTAAGAGGTTTTTACGCGGCCTCGGCGAACATTGAAAGCTATTTCGTCTTTCGATTGCTCGTACTTGGCTTCAACTTGCACATAACCGCTGATTGAAAGAGCACCCCAAGGTTTCATTTTCTTTCCGAGTATGGAAAGACGTTCTTCCACTTGGTCTAATCTTGCAGCCGTTGAATCGGCGTTTGCCACTGAGGGCGCAGTTTCCGTTTGCGCCGAAGCTGCCTGGACACCCATAAGGGCGGCGAAACTTAAAGCTAAAAGTTTCGACTTTGTAGAGTTTCCGTTTCTCATGTTTAAGTCGTTGAACTTAGTTGGTAAATATTAAATAATAAGATAAGGTAAGAATGTCCGTCTTGTGTTGTTTTGTGTTGTCAGTTTTGTTTTAGTAGTAGTTTTGTAAGTTGCGTTTTGTGTTTTGTCGTGTTGTTTTGCGTCATTCTTCTTGTTACATCTTTGTTTTGTCTCTTTTGGCGGACTCGCCCCTTTTACAAGTTTAACATGCTTCCCTTACCTCTTTATTTCTTTTATATAATTCGATATGTTGCAAAATAAAAGGGATTACGATAAATAAAATCGGAATCCCTTTTATCTGTACGATATAAAATAACGTTTAAAGTTCTGTTTAGATCGTTTAAGATTTAAACAGGCACTCTGCGAAATTTTCAAGCTCGTTGATGACATACCAAACATGATTTTTGCTTATTTTGCAGCAGTTTTGGCCATCATCACCTTGCGCGCTGCCGCTTCGTTGTTCGGCAGGTTGTAACTTGCGGGTCTCACCCTCTTGTTACAGTTTGTTTTTGCGTTCATGGTCATAGCCGTTAAATGATTCTTTTCACTTCTTCTTTACGTTGCAAAAATAAATCCGCAATATTTCTTTTTTATTAAAAATGTATTACAATATCATTACATTGCACTTGATGGTTAAACGGGCATGTCCAACCGGCCTGTGGGACGTAAATCGATGCCCGCAAGTACCTGATTGCGGGCAGTGCATTTTTTATGCCATGGTTTGGCTATTATAATTAATGTGTAAGAAAATAATTTGAATGGTTTTTGCAGGGTATGCTTGTATATGAAATTTTTAATTCCTACCTTTGCGCTCCGATTTGGATAATAAAGCAAGCAAAAAGATAGAGTCATGAAACGCACATTCCAACCTTCAAACAGAAAAAGAGCCAACAAGCACGGTTTCCGTAACAGGATGGCTACCTCCAATGGTCGCAGGGTGCTTGCTGCACGCAGGGCAAAAGGTCGCAAGAAACTTTCGGTTTCGGACGAAGCTGCCGTAAGACGCAGATAATAATAAACAAGCCTTGTTTTAAGACATATACGGGACGGGAATATTCCCCGCCCCGTTTTGTGTATTGAGTAATTTATAACCGAAAAATTAATACATAATGGATTTGACACAATTGCAGCCTTCCGAGGTCTGGAAATTCTTTTCCGAATTATGCCAGATTCCTCGGCCGTCAGGACACGAAGAAAGGGTTGCGGAGTATATAGTGGATTTTGCCCGGAACAAAGGTTTCCAAGTAAGCAGGGATGCCGTGGGTAACGTGTTCGTGCACAAAACCGGGCGCAAACCCGTTATTGCATTGCAGGCGCACATGGATATGGTTTGCGAAAAGAATAAGGATGTCGAGCATGATTTCATGCACGATCCGATTAAACCGCTGACGGATGGCAAATTCGTTACCGCCGACGGGACCACGCTCGGGGCGGATGACGGAATCGGTGTCGCAATGATATTGGCGGCGTTGGACATGTCGGACAGGGAGTTGGAATGTTTGTTTACCGTGCAGGAAGAGACGAGCCTTGCTGGTGCGAATGCCTTGCAACCGGGCTTGTTTACTGCCGGGGAATTGATAAATCTGGATACCGGTTGCGAAAAAGAAGTGATAATAGGTTGCGCCGGTACATCCACGCTGCGTTTGGTTTTCGATGCCCGCTTGTCCGATATCCCTGACGGAATGTTTGCGGTGAGAATCAAGATAGGAGGTCTTGCGGGAGGGCACAGCGGGGAAGACATAAACAAGAACCGGGCCAATGCCGTGAAATTGTTGGCTGTTTTTCTCGATGTCTTGCAAAACAGTATGCCTTATTGTCTTTGCGACATCAATGGCGGCGGGCTTTCCAACGCTATTGCCCGCGAAGCTGAGGCGGTCGTAGCCGTGCCTTTCGAGAAAAAGGAGGAAGTCAGGATTTTATGGAATGTTTATGTTTCGCAAATTGAAGACGAATGGAAAAAATACGAAGAGGGATTGAAAACGAGTTTGGAAAGTTGCCCTTTGCCGAAGCAATGTTTTGACGGGAATGTCAAACAAAACCTTACTGCATTTCTGACCGCATGTCCGCACGGGGTCATAGAACAGGACAAGTCCGTACAGGGAATTGTGGACGGTTCGGCCAATCTCGCGTCAGTAAGAACCGAATGCGGCAAAGTCGTAGTCATTAACAGCCAAAGGCATTTCGACTTTGCGAAAATGCAGATGATTGCCTCTGAGATAAGCAATCTTGCGGAAAAATACGGAGCTTGTACGGAATCGGCAGGAGCTTATCCCGGTTGGCAGCCCGATTTTGATAATCCTTTGGTAACCAAGGTAGTCGCAGCATACGAAAGCGAGTTGGGTTTCCGTCCGACCGTAATGCCAATACACGCAGGCTTGGAATGCGCATGTTTTGCAAAGCTTTACCCCCGTATGAAAGCCGTGTCGATAGGACCGGACATGTGGGGAATCCACTCTCCCGACGAAAAGCTGTCTGTCGAATCTGTCGGAAGGATATGGCGGGTGCTGCAACGCATCTTGTCTTGGGAAGAATAACAATGCAGATTGTTTGAAAAACGCCCCCGAAGGTATTAAAAACTTCGGGGGCGTTTTTGTGGTATCGTCAGGCCAAGTTCGCCCTTAATTTTTTCAGGTAATCTTGTAAACCTCCTGTATTCTTGCTCTCCACAAGGTCGAGCAGGTATTTCAGCTCTTCCCTGATTTTTTTGAGTTGTTCCGGAGTGTAAGGGTTGAACAGGATTTCCGTGAGCAGGTAATCGTCTTCCGACATTACGCCTCGTGCGGTGGCCAAATGTCTTTTGAAAGTCGTACCGGGAGCGTCCTGGTGCTTCATCACGGCCGCGAATACTATCGACGAGGCGAACGGTATCGACAATGAGTATGCGATAGTCTCGTCATGCTCCACGAAACTGTATTCGAAAATCCTGAGCTTTAAGGAATTGTACAAATCTTTGAAGAACGCTTTGCCCAAGCAATCCGATTCGGTGATAATAATCGCGTTCTCGTTGCTCAGGTTGTCGAGGTTCGCGAACGTCGGACCGAACATGGGATGCGTGGATACGAACTTGTGTCCGCATTTCGCATAATATTCGGGCAAACCGGTCTTGACCGAGGCTATGTCGCTGATTATGCAGCTTTGTGGTATGTACGGCATTACCTTGTCGAACGCTTCCAAGGTGTATTTCAAGGTAACGCAGTTTATCAGCAGCTCCGGTTCGAAAGCTTTTATCTCCTCGTAAGTGGTCATGCGGTATGTGTTGAACACGAAACGCAGGTTCTTCGGATTCGTGTCAAATATCGCGACTTCGTGTTGGGTGCATAATACATCGGTAAGGAACGTCCCCATCTTGCCTGCGCCCAAAATCAGTATTTTCATCTTGTGATGTGTTGTTTTTATGAATTGATTATTTCAATCTGCTGGCGTACTGATTCCTCGTGTATGGCTTCCCACATAGTTTGCATGAACTCCGTGGACATTCCGAGGCTGTTGCCTAAGATTACCCTCTTTTGCATTATTTCATCGTAACGGGCGCTTTGCAGCACGGGCATGTTGTGTTCTTTCTTGTATGTGCCGATTTCCCGGCTTACCCTCATGCGTTTGCTTATAAGGTCGAGCAAGTCGTTGTCGATGAGGTCGATTTGGGATCTTAGTTCTGTCAGGTTTTCCGTCGATTGCTTGGTATCCCTTATCACAAGCGTGTTAAGTATATATTCCAATATGTCGGGCGTTATTTGTTGCGAGGCGTCGCTCCATGCCTTGTCGGGGCAATTATGCGACTCTATTATAAGTCCGTCGAAATTCATATCCATTGCTTGTTGGCATAGCGGGGAAATAAGTTCCCGTTTGCCTCCAATGTGGCTCGGGTCGCAAATCAACGGCAAGTCGGGTATGCGGCGGCGAAGTTCGATAGGGACGTTCCATTGCGGCAGGTTGCGGTAAATTTTCTTGTCGTATGTGCTGAAACCCCTATGTATGGCTCCCAAACGTCTGATTCCGGCATTATAGATACGTTCCAACGCGCCTATCCATAATTCAAGATCCGGGTTTACGGGATTTTTTACTAAAACGGGAATGTCAGTGCCTTTGAGGGCGTCCGCGATTTCTTGGACCGCAAACGGGTTCGCGGAAGTCCGTGCGCCTATCCACAAGATGTCGATGTCGTGTTTCAATGCTTCCTCGACATGTTTGGCGTTTGCCACTTCGGTGGAAACATACATGCCGGTTTCCGCTTTCACTCTTTGAAGCCAAGGCAAACCTGCCTGTCCGACTCCTTCGAATCCTCCGGGTTTGGTACGGGGTTTCCATATTCCGGCGCGGAATATTTTTATGCCTTTTTCGGCAAGGGCGGTTGCCGTTGCCATTACTTGTTCTTCTGTTTCCGCACTGCACGGACCGGCGATTACCAAAGGCCTCTTGTTGTCTACGCCGGGTAACAGTATTGATTTCAAATCGTTCATCGTATAAAGTTATTTTTCAGTTATGTCTTTTATCCTGTTTAATGCTTCTTCCAATTTTTCTTTTTTTGCGCAGAGCGATATGCGGATATATCGTTCCCCGTTCTTCCCGAAAATGAAACCGGGGGTTATGAACACCTTGGCTTCGTTCAGCACTTTTTCGGTAATGTCTTCGACATTGGCCGCGCTGTCGGGAATTTTGCCCCAAAGGAACATCCCGACCTGCGATTTGTCAAAAGAACAGTCCAGTGTGCGCATTATTTTTTCGGCAGTGTCGCGGCGTTCCGCGTATAGTTCGTAATTCATGCGGTCGTGCCATGATTTGTCGTTGCCGTATGCACGGGCGGCGGCCAACTGCAAAGGTCGGAACATTCCGGAGTCTATGTTGCTTTTTACTTTCAAGACCCATCCCACATATTCAGGGTTGGAAGACAACATCCCCACGCGCCATCCAGGCATGTTGTGGCTTTTGCTCATGGAGTTCAGCTCGATGCAATATCGTTTGGCATCCTTTACTTGCAACAAGCTTACAGGCTTCTTGTTCAATATCAGGCTGTACGGATTATCATTGACAACCACGATGTCGTGCCTTTTTGCAAAATCCACAAGGCGTTCGAACAGCTCCATTCCGGCGTTCGCACCGGTAGGCATGTTCGGATAATTCGTCCACATCAGTTTTACGCCTTTGAGATCGCTTTTTTCCAAAGCGTCGAAATCCGGCTTCCATGAATCCTGCTCTTTAAGGTCGTATTTGACTACGTCAGCCCCCAACAGTTTGCTCAGCGACGTGTATGTCGGATAGCCGGGGTCGGGTACCAATACCTTGTCTCCCGGGTTCACAAATGCAAGGGTAGTGTGCAATACGCCTTCTTTCGAACCTATCAGGGGAAGTATTTCGTTAGCAGGATCCAAATCCACGCCGTAAGTCCTTTTGTACCACGATGCCATCGCGTTACGCAGTTCGGGAATTCCGTTGTACGGTTGGTATCCGTGCACATTTGGGCGTTTGGCTTCCTCGCACAATGTTTCTATCGTCTGTTCCGATGGTGGCATGTCGGGACTGCCGATGCCTAAATTTATAACATCGGCCCCGGCGGCATTCATTTCTGCTATCTGCCTGAGTTTTTTTGAGAAATAATATTCCGAAACCGTATTTAATCTGTTCGCAGCTTCCATGATTTGATATTTATCGTCATTACGTGTCAATCAGTGCTTTCGTATTCTCCCAATATTCTTAAATCCTTGGTGAAAGGTCTTATGGCCTCTATCGCTTGATTGTATGACAGGTAATTGTTGAATTTCAAGTTTACGTAAAACAAATATTCCCATTCCCTTCCGATTATGGGTAAAGATTGGATCTTGGTAAGGTTCGTATGATAATATGACAGGATGGACAAAACCTTGGCAAGGCTTCCTTCCTCGTGGGGCACAGCGAAAACTATCGAGGATTTGTTGATGTTTTTGCCTTTCAGATGTTCCTCCGCCGTCCACGGGTCGGCAATTATCAGGAAACGGGTGAAATTGCGTTTATTGGTTTCTATACCCGGAGCAAGGATTTCCAACCCGTAAATTTCGGCAGCCAGTTTGCCGCAGATGGCGGCACGTCCTGTAAGTTTCTGCTCCGCGATTTTTCTTGCGCTGGATGCCGTGTCATCACTCTCGACGGCAACCAGGTTAGGGTACTTCGCTAAAAAATCCTCGCACTGCATAAGTGCGATAGGGTGGGAGTAAACTCCTTTTGTGATGTCCTCTATTTTTTGTCCCGGTAACGCGACCAAATTGTGCTCGATTCTCAGCTTCGTTTCACCCATTATGGTCAGTCCGCTTTCTTTAAGAAGGTTGTGGTTTTGCAGAAGGCTTCCTGCTATGGTATTTTCTATGGCGACCGCACCTACGATGGAATTGTCTTTTCTGATGGCTGCAAACACATCCTTAAAAGTCGAACAGGGTATGATTTCGATTTCCTCCGTCTTGAAATAATTCCGAGCGGCAATGTCGTGGAAAGATCCGGCAATACCTTGGATGGCTACTTTTCTGCTCATGTTCATCAGTGTTTAAATGAAAAATCCCGACCTTGGCAGGACGGGATTCAAATATTCATTTTTTGTAAATCAATTCTTTTGCAAGTTCGCATATTAGAATCCCGTTTTACTTTTTTGTAAAGTAAAAGCAGTAATAAAAATATGCAAAAAAGAAATTTTTCATTTCTGTCTCGTTTCTGAACGCAAAAGTACTATAATTTTTTGTTTTCGCAAATGAAACGGCACATTTTTGCTTGTATATGTTTCAAAAATGTAACATTAGGGGCAGAGGAATATATGGCTGCACGGCGGTTATCGTAAAATCAGGACTTTGGCTGCGGAGCTTCTGTTGTCGTCGCTGTTCGAATTCGAGCAGTGGATGTAATATATGCCGGCAGCGACATTGTTACCGTGGTAGTTTTTGCCGTCCCACGACAATGACCCGCCTGTGGAAGTCCCCTCGTAAACAAGGTTTCCGGCACTGTCCGTGATGCGCACGATGGAATTTTCTTCCAATCCTTTTATTGTTATAGGACCTTGGTAATCCTGCCGTACAGGATTGGGATATACAATAGGACCGTCCTTGGGAAACTCCTTTACAGGCTCTGTGGAATCCGTCATGTATGAGCAAATACCCGCTTGTGTTACTATTATAAGCTCGCCGGTTTCCTTGTCATAGCATAGCGATTGTATATCATTGGATGGCAAAGGGCTGTTGTCTGTTGTAAAATGCCCGATTTGTCTTTGACCGTCGGCGGAAATCAGGTATAACCCGGCATTGGATGTGCCTATCCATTTCCTGTTCGCACCGTCTACGGCGATTGCTTTCGTTTCAACGCCGTCCAATAGGAAATCGGCGAGACCGCTGCCGTCGTTGCGCGGAATCAATATGCGGCTGCAATGGTAATCCGAATCGAAAATATTCCGGATGTTATTGAATATCACAGGTCCTTCCGAGGTTACAGCCCATACCGCCCCGTTACGGTCTTCCGCTATCTGGTAGCAATAAGTCGGAGAAATGACATTGCCGTTCTGGTCTGTAAAGTTTAAGAATTGCCTCGCCGAGTCATCGCTGTCGTTCTCGTATGTCCCCCCATCGTCTATTACCACTATTGCCGCAGGAGCTCCATTGTTTACTATCCACTTTAATCCTGACGAACTAATCATCAGTTGGCTGATACGGGGCAAGTAGTCGGGGGCGGTGAAATTTATTTTGCAGGCGGCCGTATGCCATACCCCGTCACGTGTCATGTATTTCAGAGGGTCGTTCTGATAGCAGTTGCCAAGCCACAGTATACCGTCGTTATCGAATACTAATCCGCTTACTCTCACGACATGCCCGTTATTATAATCTGCGGCATAATGCAACACGCCTCCGCTTGTTTCGTAATTGTGCAATTTTATGGCTTGCCCGCTTTCATATTCAAAAACTCCTTCACCCCACGCGCTTATGAACATGCGGTTCTTGTCGTAAGGGTCGATGGCTACGGATGTGAAATCATTCGTCCAACCGTCGGGAGAAAGTGCCGCGGCTCCGGAATCTCCCGCCTTGATGTTCGTCCATCTGCCGTTTTCGTATGCTTGCAATACTGCCGGATAGTATCCCCTGTCCATCCCTATCAAACCGGGACAAACATAAACCTTGCCGTCAATGAAGTAGGAGAATTGTCCGAGGTTGGTGGCAGGTCCGTCGGGCAGGTACGATTCTAACGAACCGTCGTTTTTACAGCGGACCAGCCCGCTTGCCGCGCCGAACCATATATCACCATCCTTCGTGCAGGCCGAGTATGCGGGGTAGGGCAAGGTCGTTATTTCGGGAGCATCGGCAGTGCCTGTGCATATTTGCAAGGATGTCCCGCATGAAATGACAAGTGTCCCGTCTTCTTGCTGCAACGATATGCCTGTGTCGTCGCCGCAATCGGACAATACGGGCCATGAGCCGTTTTCGGCGTCGAAATAATGGCATTTACCTGCGGAAGACACGACAAATGTGCCGTTCCACATCAAAAGATTCCTGCTGTCTTCCGGCAAACCGTCCGCGAATATCCCCCAATTGTTATAGTCGGAAAGGTTTGTCCCGCTGACGGGTGCGCGTTTTATTACATTGCCGGTCAGTGCGTAGAAGTAGTTGCCGTCGCAACAAAAGCCGTAAACAGCGCCTTTGGAATAATTATCGCCCAATATGTAAGTGTCGGCTACTTCAAGTTTGTCCAAATTCAAGTTGATTATACCGAAATTGCTTGACAAATAAGCGTGTCCGTTACGAAAATAAATCTGGTTTACGCTTTTGTCGGGTGCTATGTTACTGTTCTTTATATCAGGGAGGTTGTATATGTCGCCTTGTGAAGAAATGATGTCCACGTCCGCGTCGCTATAATACAAAAGCATGAGTTTTTTTTGCCTGTCGTATGCGGCAGTTTGTATCCTGTCAGCCGACAACCCGTCTATCCGTGTATACGTGTCGATAGTGCCGTCGGCAGGCGTTACGGAAAACAAACGTTCTTGGGTAACGGCAAAAACTTTGTTTTCGGTGGACAGGACGAGGTTTACCGTGTCGTAGGCGAAGTGCATGTCCCATTGACCCACGGGCAATGCAAGTACGCTGCGGCAAACAAGGGCTAATATGGCAAACAGCAAATGACGTTTCATCGGGTGTTTAAAAACTCAGTGAATTTTTTTAAGGCGCGGGCCCTATGGCTGTGCAGGTTCTTTTCGGACAGTTTCATTTGGGCAAAACTTTTGTCGCAACCTTCGGGAATGAAAATCGGATCGTAACCGAAGCCTTCTTGCCCGTGTCCGGCAAGGCTTATTTCTCCGTTTACAATGCCTTCGAACAAATGTTTCCCGCCGTCGTCGTCAATATAAGCTATGACGGTCCTGAATCTTGCCTTGCGGTTGGAAACACCTTCAAGTTTTGCAAGTACAAGGTCCATGTTGGCCTTGCTGTTTTTTTCCTCGCCTGCATAGCGGGCGGAATATACGCCGGGTTCCCCGCCAAGCGCATCTATTTCCAAGCCGGTGTCGTCGGCAAAACATGCGGTCTTTGTGCGGCGGTACACGTATTCGGCTTTTTGCATTGCGTTGCCTTCCAATGTCCCGGCAGTTTCGGGAATATCCCCAATGATTCCTGCTTCTGCCATACTTAAAAGTGCAAAGTCTTGACCTGCAAGGCTTTGCACTTCTTCGATTTTATGCTGGTTGGCTGTGGCAAAAATTATTTTTTTTACCATAGCGGGGAATCAGTTAAATGCGTCTATTATGGCTTTGAAATCATCGGCTTTAAGCGATGCGCCGCCAATCAAACCGCCGTCCACGTCGGGTTTAGAGAACAACTCTGCCGCATTTTTGGGATTGCAGCTTCCGCCGTAAAGGATAGTGGTGTTTTCTGCAACTTCGTTGCCGTATTTTCCGGCAATCAAAGAACGGATATATGCGTGCATGTCTTCTGCTTGGTCCGAAGTCGCGGTCAAGCCCGTACCTATTGCCCATACCGGTTCGTATGCCAAAACTATATTTGAAAATTCCTCGGCACTGAGATTGAAAAGCGAGCCTTCCAATTGGGCTTTTACGACATCGTTTTGTTTGCCGCTTTCGCGCTCTTCTTTTTTCTCACCTATGCAGAAGATGGGCTTCAATCCGTTCTTCAAAGCCAATAAGACTTTCTCTTTCAAGATTTCGAAAGTCTCGCCGTAATAAGACCTGCGTTCGGAGTGTCCTATGATGCAGTATTCGGCACCTGTCGATTTTACCATGGCTGCGGAAACCTCGCCGGTGTACGCACCTGATTCCTTGTCGGCGCAGTTTTCAGCGGAAACCTTTATTATTGAACCTTCAAGCAGCTCGGAAACTGTTGCAAGATGTATGAATGGCGTACCTATTATCACGTCGCAATTAGGTTTCGCGGATGCGAGTTTTTCTTTCAATTCGGTAGCCAATGCTACGCCTTCTTGCAGGGTTTTGTTCATTTTCCAGTTACCTGCTACGATGTTTTTTCTCATGATTGAATAATTATTGTTTGATAATGCTTTCTATTTCTTTCGGGCTTGGCAAGTCGTTGTAATGCCATTTGCCTGTTACCGTGGCGTTTTTCAGCAGGACAAGACCAGGGTTCGAACGTATTACCGTTTTCAACATGGTTTCGTCCGATGTCGCTATCGGGAATTCCAGGTCATGCTCAGCCTTGAAAGTTTCTATGACATCGTCTGTCGAAGCAGTCATGCCGTAAAAAGCGATGCCGTTGTCCCGGGCGAATGAATGGATGGAATTTATTTCGTCGAGGTGTCCTGTGTCGCAGTCTTCCAATTTCGTAGATATTAGCAAGAATGTATATCCCGGATTTTCCAATACCAGGTCGGTTACGTCTCCCATTTCGGGCAAGGTAAGCGAGAAATCATGAATCGGCGGTTCGTACCCTTTTTCCACCAATACCGATTTCTGTTCCACGAATACCCATGTTGAATCGTCGGCAGGATAATTTTCAAGGGTGAATTCTTTTTGTACCCCGTCTTTCTCGTAGATAAAAGAAATGTCATACCTGTCGGCGGGCATGCCTTCCGGTATTGTCATGAGTTCCGCAATATTGTTGCCTACCTTGTAGGGCCGGAAGTCGATTATGGGAAGATGCCGGTAGCAGTGTATCTGCAAGCCCATGCCGGCTATTACGCCTATGCCGACCGCGACGAAAGAGGGAACCGGTTGCAACCAAGGCCTATAAGTCCTCATGCAGATAAGAATGGCAACCAAGATTATATCCAATATGACATTCTTATAGAATGTCTGCCAATTCGTAAGAACTACGGCATCGCCGAAACATCCGCAATCGGATACGGGGTCGGCAATGGCCAAATACAATGTCAGCGGTGTCATTACTAACATGAACAATGCGGCTACCCATGAAGTTTGTTTAAGGAATATGCCCAAAGTCATGCAGAAGCCTATGCAAAACTCGACGGTTATGAGGATGAAAGCGCAAGCCAAAGACAGGAACGCCAGGTCTTCCATTCCGAAAGCGACTAAATAGTCGTTTACTTTATATGCCGTGCCGAGCGGATCGACAGCTTTTACGAATCCGGAGAAAATAAACGTGAAGCCGAACAACAGGCGGCAAACGAGCAATATTATTTGGGCGGCTTTGCTGTTTTTCATTCCAACATGAGTTTTATAAGTCCGAACACCGCATAGTTCAGCATATCGAAATAATTGGCATCGATGCCTTCCGACACCAAGGTCTGACCGTTGTTGTCCTCGATTTGTTTGGTGCGGTTTATTTTCATTAAGATCAAATCCGTGTACGAGGAAATCCGCATCATGCGCCAAGCCTCGTCGTAATCGTGGTTCTTGGCATCCATTAATTTTTTCGCCTCGTTTGTAAATTCATCGTACAAGGCAAGGGCTTCTTCGTTATTGATGTCGGCATGGTAGGCCGGACCTTTCCGTAATTGTATCAGGGCTATGACGGCATAATTCACAATGCCGATGAATTCGGGTTTTATGCCCTCGTTTACCATGGCTTCCTTTTTGGTTTCCAAGCTGCGTATCCGGGCGGCTTTTATGAAAATCTGGTCGGTTACCGAAGATGTACGCATGATTCTCCAGGCGGTGCCGTAGTCTTGCAATTTCTTTTTGTATACTTCGCGGCATTCGTCAATCACCTGGTCGAATTGCTCATCCGTTTTTTGTCCTGTCATATTCTGAATATTGTTGATGCGAATTACGACCCTTGCAAAGGTAAAAAAATTTTTGTCTAAGACAATGGAAACGCCGATCACTTATACCAGCCTGCATACATTGCGTAGTTATGGGCTATTTTTTGATTTATCTCGCGTCCTTGTCCGGCGGACACTTTTTTTACCATTTTGGCCGGAACTCCCGCCCATATCGTGTACGGTTCGACTTTCGTGTTGCTTAGTATCAAGGCTCCGGCTGCCACAATCGCGCCTTCCCCTATTTCCGCCCCGTCAAGGACGGTCGCACCCATGCCTATGAGCGCGTAATCGTGCACGGTAGCCCCGTGAATCGTTACGTTATGCCCGATTGAGACATAATCGCCTATGTGAATGGTCGATTTTTCGTATAATGTATGAAGTACCGCGCCGTCCTGCACGTTCACGTGGTTCCCTATGCGTATGGAGTTCACGTCCCCGCGCAATACGGAGTTGAACCATAAGCTGCAACCCTCACCGATTACAACGTCGCCTACCACAGTGGCGTTTTCTGCAAGAAAACAATCTTTGCCGATTACAGGGTCGAATCCCCGTACAGATTTTATAAGAGCCATTTTATTTATATAATGTATGATTAAATGTCTGATTTCAATTCGTGCTTCGCGATCATCTCCAACGTCGGGACATCTATGCGTTTGACAAAAATTTTGTTGTCCTTGTCCAATACGTATATCTGGGGAGTCGAGGATGTGTCGTACCAATACCAATAAAAAGAAGTCCTGTCCGGGTCCCAAACATTCACGAAGTCCTGCATTCCGTTCTTTTGAATGAAGTCGCTCCATTCCTGCCTGTCGGTGAGCATATAAAATGCCACTATCCGTATGCGCGGGTCATCCTTGTATTTTTTGTAAAATTCCACGAGGGCCGGAGTGGTAGTTTTACAATGCCCGCAAGACGGCTCGTAAAAGAAAAGAACCGTGAATTTGTCGCCGGCAGACCCATAGAGGCTTACCCTGTTGCCATCAATGTCTTTTGCAATAAGATCGTGTCCCTGTTTGCCTACCAGACAGCGGCGGACATTGTCCACTTCCGTCCTTATGCCGTCTATCAGGGCGGAATCAGCCCATGTGGCCACTCCGTTCAGATAGTATCTGTCCGCCAAGGCCACCAACAGGCTGTCCATACCCATGATGTTGCTTTTTACGGCATAGTCCAATATGTGCGAACACATATACCTGAAACATTCTTCCGAACCCCTGCTTCTTTCCACCAAATCGATGGCATGGGGAATTATTGAATCGTAGCTCTGTACCAATATGTCGTTGAGGTATCTGTTTATAGTGTTGATACAGTACGGAGTGCGGAAAGTACGCTCGTCAGAGAAATCGAAATTGTCCAAATAATGGCGGCTGTAAAACATGTACCTGTCCATTATGGAGAGCGAGTCTTTTTTGCCCGCCGGCAGGTTGTCGTAGTTGTTTGCCGGTTCGAATTCCGGGATTTGTAATCCGTTCAGGAACAATGACGTCATGCTTTCCGGATATTTCGACTCCAAGGCGGCCTTGTCTGCCTTGAACGCTTCGTTGAGAAGGTCCAATTCCGCTTTGGCGGCCGCAATGTCGTTACTGTCATTGCCTTGTTTGATACGTTGGTTGTATTCTGCGGCTCTTTTTTGCTTTTCAATCAATCCCAATGTGTATTGAAAGAAATCGGCGGTTTCCCCGCTGCCTTTGATTTCTATGCTTTGTGGAATATCTGCCGTGTCTATCTTGACTGAAAAATCTTGTTCAGAGCCGATAAGCAAGTCGAAGAAGCGGGTCGAATCGAAATACACCACATACATGCCTTCGGGCAGCTTTTCTTGCGATTGCAGCCTGCCGTTGCCTTTCCTGTCTATCCGTATCGTGTCTTTCGAGTACAACTTCCCCATGAAATATTGCCCTAAGAAAACGTCTTCGTTTTTAAGTTGGGGGGCGGTTATTCTTATGTCCGTGCCCGTGTTCTTGAATGAATTGTTGCCTGAATGTGCCGTGAACGGCATGATTAAGGCCGGCAGCAACAATAGAATCTTGTTTTTCATGTATGCGTACATGCTTTTATTCTGTTAAATGTTTTTCCTGTTCCGTTATGTATCCGTCCAACCATCGTTTGTCGTCATCGCTCAACCGCGCTGCGAGGCGTTCGGATACTTGTTTGTGGTATTCCCTTATCCATGCTGCTTCTTCTCGGGAAATCATGGACGGATCCACCGCCGAAAGGTCGTATGGACACAATGTCAGGCTTTCGAATTTCAGGAATTTTCCGAATCCGCTTTGTCCGGCATCAGTTACCAATAAGGTGTTCTCGATTCGGATTCCGTATTTTCCCTCCTTGTATATCCCGGGTTCGTCTGTCATCGTAAGTCCGGCCTTGTAACCTTCTCCATTGTCTCTCGGTCGCAGCCATGCGTAGCCTTCGTGGACATTCAACAAGTGTCCGACCCCGTGGCCGGTCCCATGCCCGTAATCTTCGAGATTGTTCCAAAGGAATTGCCGGGCAAGAATATCCAATTGGCAACCTTTCGTGCCTTCGGGGAATACTGCCTTGGCCAAAGCTATATGGCCCTTGAGAACCAAAGTATAATCGATTTTTTCTTCCTTGCTTGTATCGGAGCTTTTTCCGCAATTCAGGGTGCGGGTCATGTCGGTCGTCCCGTCCAAATAATGGGTTCCGGTATCTATTACGAGAAATCCGCTGTTCCCGATTTCGCAGTCGCTTTCCGGGCTTGCGTTGTAATGCCCTATCGCTCCGTGCGGCCCGTAGCCCGCAATCGTTCCGAAACTTTCGTCCACAAACAGGTCCTGTTCTTTTTTAAGCCCGTATAATTTTCCGGCCACTGCCGTCTCGCTGAATTTGGTGCCGTTTTTTTTGTTTTCCTCAAACCAACGTAAAAACTTCACCCAAACGAC
>JADIMR010000049.1 GCA_017694565.1 Candidatus Enterocola intestinipullorum
GCTCACTTTTCTGACGAATGCGAAACAACTTTCTGCATTGGATGTCGCCAATCTTTACAAGAAAAGATGGTTGATCGAGCTGTTCTTCAAATGGCTCAAGCAGCACCTCAAGATAAAGAAATTCTGGGGCATTACTGCATCTGCCCGGGAATCTTCAAGTTTTGAGAAAAGACCCGTGTTAGCGCAAACTGGAAAAAACGATAATAAACATGTATATTAACACTCCACGACAGCAAGTAAAATACTCTTTCCCTTTCACAAAAATAACAAAAAAGCGGGCAAGGAAAAACCTTGTCCGCTTCGATATTGAGTACTAATTAACCTTTATGCGATTTACTTGCCTGCGGCTTCCATATTGCGGAAAAACTCGTTGAATTCTTCCAAGGAAACTTCCTTGTCACTGAGGCTTACCATCTCTTTGATACGGGCCAAAACCTTGTCGCGCAAGGCGGTTTCCGTAAGTTGGCGGACAGTGTCCTCGCTTTTGAGCATTTCCTGTGAATAGGACGACAAAAGTGCGTCATCAACGCCCAACAAACCGTATTGCTCGAACTGGCGTTTGGCAACTTTCTTGGCTTCGTTCTCGACATCGGCTTTCTCCACTTTGAGGTTTTCTTTTTCTGCCACCTTGTCGGTAAATACCTGCCATTTCAAATCTTCGAGCAACTTGGGCATTTCCCTGTCCAATTCCTCTTCTTTTGAATTTTCATTACGGGCCTTCAACCAACGTTTGATAAAGGCTTCGGGCATTGCCACATCCGACATTTTGTCAAGCACGTATTTGCGTATGTCCCATAAGAAACGTATATCGCTTTGATCCACGAATTGGTCGGCAAGGCTCTTGCGGATCATTTCATAGAACTCTTCCTCGCTCTTGACCTTATCCTTACCAAAACATTTGTCGAAGAAATCCTGGTTCAATTCGGCTTTGGCGTAACGGGTTATCTCCGTAATCGTGAATTTGCAATCGGATTTGAATTCTTTGGCTTCGTCTTTGGTTTTATGCAAAAGCGTTGCCAACTCCATCTCGCTGCCTCCGAACGCCTTGAACGGATTGAACACGAAAGAGTCTCCCAATTTCAAACCTTTCACCTTGGCTTGTTCGTCCTTGTCGCTCATGTAATTGGGGCTGATGAGCGCGTTTTCAATGTTTACTCCGCCTTCCTTTTCATTGCCGTTTTCATCGAGTTCTACCAATTGGCCTTTAAGCACATCGGTTTCTTCGGCAGTCTCCGCTTTTACATATTCGCCGAAACGTCCGCGAAAAGCCTCTGTCTGCTTGTCGACGAGGTCTTGCGCCACCTTTATTATATAGTAATCAAGCTTGTCGGCTTTCGACGGCATGAAATCGACCTCCGGGGACAATCCCAAATCGAAATGGAATTCAAAGCTTTTTCCTTCTTCGAAATCGTTGGAAGGATTATCCTCCGACGGCATGGGTTCGCCGAATATGTTCAATTTGTTGTCTTTAAGATAATCGAAAATCGCGCCTGACACGATCTTTTCAACCTCCTCTGCCAAAAAAGCCTTGCCCAGCTTGTTCTTTATCAATCCGACGGGTGCCATACCTTGACGGAATCCTGGAATAGTAGCCCTTTTACGGTAATTCTTTACGGCGGAGTCCACCTTTTCCTGATAATCGGACGGTTCCACCTTGATTACCAAACGCGCATTGACTGCATCGAGATTGTTTTTTGTTATGTCCATCTTGTTTACGAATAATTAAAAATTGGCATCGCATGGAACAGACTTCCCGCGATGTTTCATACTGTTAATCTTTTTTCGTGCGGCCGGTGGGACTCGAACCCACACGTCTCTCGACACCAGATCCTAAGTCTGGCACGGCTACCAATTACGCCACGGCCGCAAATCGGACTGCAAAGGTAAGTTTTTTTGATTGCAAATCAAAAAAACTTACCTTTGTACATAATGTGCAACGATTATGAAATAATGGCTCCTGCGGGAAACCGCGAGTGTCTGGCAGCTGCTTTGAAGGCTGGAGCCGATTCAGTATATTTCGGTGTCGGGAAGCTGAATATGCGGAGCCACTCGTCCGTAAACTTCCGGACGGAAGACCTACGATACATCGCAGGGGAATGCGAAGCTGCCGGAGCAAAGGCATACCTTGCGCTGAACACCGTAATGTACGACTGTGATTTGGGCGAGATGAAAAAAACCGTGGATGAAGCCTGCAACGCCGGAATATCCGCAATAATAGCGTCCGACGTGGCCGCTATGCAATACGCCCGCAGGCAAGGCATGGAAGTCCACCTTTCCACCCAACTGAACATCTCGAACATCGAATCCCTGAAATTTTACTCGCAATTCGCCGATGTGGCCGTTCTTGCAAGGGAATTGAATCTTGAACAAGTGAAACACATCACCGATGCCATATCGCTCGAAGGCGTTTGCGGTCCGTCCGGAAAACCCGTGCGGATAGAAATGTTCTGCCACGGGGCATTGTGCATGGCCATATCCGGGAAATGCTACATGAGCCTGCATAACCAGGGACGCTCCGCGAACAGAGGTGAATGTATGCAGGTTTGCCGGCGTTCCTACACTCTCACCGACAGCGAAACCGGCGAACAAATCGAAGTGGACAACAAATACCTCATGTCGCCGAAAGACCTCAAAACCATCCATTTCCTGAACAAGATGGCGGATGCCGGAGTAAAGGTTTTCAAAATAGAGGGCCGTGCACGCGGACCGGAATACGTGGCAACCGTAACAAAATGCTACAAGGAAGCCTTGCAAGCGTACATGGACGGGAATTTCGATGAAGAAAAAATCGCCGGATGGGACGAACGCCTTGCAAAAGTATTCAACCGGGGATTCTGGGACGGTTATTATTTGGGACAACGGCTGGGAGAATGGAGTTCGAAATACGGTTCGCAAGCCACCGAGCGCAAACAATATGCCGGAAAGGTAACCAACTATTTCAAAAAGATAGGAGTAGCCGAATGCCTGTTGCAAACAGGGGAAATCTCGGTAGGCGACAAGATATTGTTCACCGGCGAAACCACGGGAGCCGAATATTGCACGGTTACCGGACTGCATGACAACAACGGCAATCCTGCGGAAACCGTAAACAAAGGGGAGCTATTCGCGGTAAAGACCGAAAAACCGGTACGCCGCAACGACAAAGTTTATAAGATAATACAAAATGAGTAGAGGCAAGAAAATAGCAAAATGGACAGGGATATGCCTTGCAATAGCGATATTCATCGTATGCCTGCCTTTTCTATTGCTACGCATGGCATTAAGCGAAAGCGTATCCAATAAAATTCTGGAAACAGTCGTCCCGGATTTCGCCAATGCGGAAGCCCGCATAGGACATATCGATTACGCCCTGCTTTCCTCTTGGCCCGATGTCGAATTGGGGATAAAGGACATAACCGTTATTTCCAAGGTATTCGAACCTGCCGACACCTTGCTGCACATCGACAGCATCGGAGTATCCGTAAACGCCGGGGACTTTTTGAATTACGGGGACATACGCATAAACAGGCTGCATGTGGACGACCCGCATTTTTACATAAAGCGCAGCAATGGCAAACTGAATGCCGGCATACTTCTGCCATCGGATACCGCCGCGACCGATACCGCCGCTTTTGCCATGCCGGATATTTTCCTGCGCGACATACGGTTAAACGGAGGCAGGCTGCGACTTGATGACGAGGATGGCAACCAAGACCTGTTAGTGGACAATCTGTTTTTTTCACTTCCCCGGGCGCAATACAAATTCGACTCCATAATGGGAGGTTTGGAACTGGCAATCGACACGATAGTCTACGACAATCACAAATATGCGGCAATCCACTCGATAGGGAGTTTCGTTTTAAATGCCAAGGCCGCGCAAATCGGCAGCAACGTGTTCACCGACATAAATATCAATTCTCCTTCGGTGAACCTGAACGATTCCCTGTGGAAAATAGACAACCGCAGCCTTGATTTGTACCTGCGGGGGCGCACGGACACCACCTTCCGCGACATAAGCATAGTCCGCATGTCGGCGGCAATCGACAGCATGTCAGTTTCGATGGGAGGAAAAATGAAAGTGCAAGACGACAAATCAGTATACACCGACCTTGCACTTGACGTGAAATTGCCGGAGATAAACGACCTGCTCTGCCTTGTGCCGGCACCATACAAAAGCTACTTCGACGGCCTCGAAATCAGCGGGGGAATCGACATGGGCGCGACCGCGAAAGGCATCATGCGCAAAAAGGACCTGCCAACCATCGAAGCGCGCTTGCAAATAAAAAACCTGAAAGCGAAATACAAACAGTTCCCCCAAGGTTTGGACGACTTGCAATTGGACATGTCGGCAGTTTACAACGACAACCACAGGGATTCCTCCAAAATCAGTTTGGAAAAGCTGCTTGCCCGGACCGGAAAAACAGCTTTGTCCACGAACGGGACTTTCGGTTTTGCAGGCGGACGCGGCTACATCGACTGGAAGTTGAAAACACACCTCAACCTCGAAACTGTAAACAACATATACCGCATAGAACAAAACCAAGCCATGTCGGGCACATTGGACGCGGACATAAAAGCGGACTTCTTCTTGGATGACATAAAGAAAAAAGATTTCTACAAAATATTCACGCAAACGAAAATAACGGGAGACGACGTCAGCATAAACCTGCCTGAAAAGAAGCTGGCGCTGTTTGTCGATTCCCTGAGGGCGCGGCTGAACACGAACACCGGCGTGAAAAACCGTCGCCGTACCGACACGTCCTTAGTTAACACCCGCATATCTTTCAGCGCGATGGACTTGGAATTCGACAAATCGATAAAGGCCAACGCCGACCGTTTCAGCGTAAGCCTGCTGGCCGACGACTTGGACAGCGCGAAAGTTCCGAGATTCCGCATTTCCGCCTCCACTTCGGGACTGAAAGCATCGGTACGCGACACCATGAAATTGTTTGCAAAAAAGGCGCGGGCATCTTTCAACATCCGCAAGGACAGGACATACAAGTTCTTGCCTAACACCTCCGCCACTATCAGCATGGATACCATATTGTTCTCGAATCCGGGGATAGGCGCGATGCTGAAAGAAAGCGACATGAGGCTTTCGATCCAACCCCGTTTCCGCAGATTCCGGCGCAATGCCGAAGGCAAGAGGGAACGCATTCCCATGGACGAGCAACCCATAATCGACCTGCGGGCATTGACAATGATGTTCGACACGATAGGCAAAGCCGACGACAAGGCGGAAATGTTCTTGAAAGAATTCGGGGTAAGCGGCAACATCAAGGTAAAATCGTTACGGGCAAAAAGTCCTGCCAACCCCATACGCATGGCTGTAAACAGGGTAAACGTGGACTTCACGGACGACACACTGCATCTGAACAACCTGACACTGCGTTACGGACGTTCACGGATAAAGCTGTCGGGAGACGTGAACAACATCAGGCGTTTCCTTTTGAGAGGCCGGACTTTGTCGGCCGACCTTTCGCTCACGTCCAAACGCATAGATGTAAACCAGATTCTGCGTTCACTGTACATGAGCCAGGCCAAAGAAGAAGAAATCGCGGGCAACGAGCAATCCATGAAGGATTCCGTAACGAACAACATGGAAGACCTGGCGATGGACATTTCCGAGACGCAGGAAGAAGCCATGAGCGAGGAAGCCATTGACAGCACCGTGCAAGCCAGCCTTATAGTATTGCCTAAAAACCTGAATATAAAATTCGGAGCAAAAGTAGACACTGTGAAATTCGGCCGCATGAACCTTTGCAATTTCACGGGCGATGTTTCCATAAATAAAAGCGCGTTGAGATTAAAACAACTCTCGACATCGACGCAGCTCGGCAACGCCGCGCTGAACGTGATGTACGAATGCAAGAACAATGAAAAAGCCAATGCCGCGCTCTCATTGGAAATGGACAGTGTCCAAGTGGGCGACATAGTCCATTACTTCCCGGAATTGGACAGCATAATGCCCATGCTGAGATCGTTCTCCGGAAGCGTGGCCGCCGAGGCTTCCGCCTCGCTGGATTTGGATTCGACGATGAACATCGACCTGCCGTCGGTAAACGCAGGCTTGTACTTGCGCGGCGACAGCCTGACCCTGATGGACGGCGAGACCTTCTCCGAAATCGCGAAAATGCTAATGTTCAACAAAAAAACCAAAAACCGCATAGACAGCGTATCTGTGGAGTTATTGGTGCGGAACAACGAAATAGAGATATATCCGTTCATGGTGGGCATGGACAAATACCGTTTGGGGGTCGGGGGGACACAAGGATTGGACGGTAGTTTCGACTACCATATCGTATTGCTGAAATCCCCGTTGCTTTTCCGCATAGGATTGGATGTATACGGCACGGATTTCGACCATATAAAGTTCCGTCTGGCATCGCCCAAGTTCAAGAATTTCAACGTATCGATAGGCAAAGGCGGCACGTTGATAAACAACAGCAAGGTGAACCTGCGGAAATCGTTCCACGATGCGATGGTAAAAACGATAACGGAGGAATAGCGTTACGGCCTTCGGCAATTAAAAATTAAAAATTAGAAACGCAGGATACCATGTTGCTCCGTTGCATGGTGGTTGGCGGTCAGTGAAAACAATCTTAAATATAAGAACATGTTGGAAATCGGTACGCCGTTTACAAAATCGGCAAAAAGAGCCCTGCTCTGCGGCTCGGGAGAATTAGGCAAGGAAGTGGCAATAGAATTGCAACGCTACGGTGTCGAAGTGATAGCCGTGGACCGCTACGCAAACGCTCCTGCCATGCAAATAGCCCAGCGGAGCCATGTGATAAACATGCTCGACGGACAGGCTTTGCGTTCCGTAATAGAAAGCGAAAGACCGGATTTGATAATTCCGGAAGTGGAAGCCATCGCCACTCCCGTATTGGTGGAATTGGAAAAAGAGGGCTATCATGTGATTCCGACAGCCAATGCCGCCCTTCTGACGATGAACCGGGAAGGCATACGCCGTTTGGCCGCCGAAACCCTCGGGCTACCGACGACATTCTACCGCTTCGCCTCCGATTTCGACGAATTCAAATCAGCAGTCAAAGAAGCCGGATGCCCGTGCGTGGTGAAGCCTATCATGAGTTCCTCCGGACACGGACAAAGTGTTGTCAAAAGCGAAGCCGACATTGAAAAATCTTGGCATATCGCGCAAGAGGGAGGACGGGCCGGCGCAGGCAGGGTAATCGTGGAACGTTTCGTGAAATTCGATTATGAAATAACCCTGCTGACAGTAAGGCACGTAGGCGGGACTACTTTCCTGAACCCCATCGGACACCACCAAGTAGACGGGGATTATCGCGAAAGCTGGCAACCGCAGGCAATGAGCGGGCCGGCATTGGCACAAGCCAAAGCCATAGCAAAAAAAATCACGGATGCCCTTGGAGGATTCGGCATTTTCGGAGTGGAATTGTTCGTTTGCGGCGATAAAGTCCTGTTCAGCGAAGTTTCACCACGCCCGCACGACACAGGCATGGTTACGATGATTTCGCAAGACCTGTCCGAGTTCGCCCTGCACGCAAGAGCCGTACTCGGACTGCCCGTACCTTCCGTCAATTTTTACGGACCGTCCGCGTCAAAAGCCATAGTCGTGGAAGGAGACGGCAACGAAGTGGTTTTTTCCGGATTGGAAGACGCATTGAAAGAACAAGACGTTCAAATACGTCTGTTCGGCAAACCTATGGTACACGGACACCGGCGCATGGGGGTCATCCTTGCCAAAGACAACAGCGTGGAAGCCGCCCTCGCCAAAGCAGAAAGGGCATACGGAAAATTGAAGTGGAAAGTGGTTTGTAATTAGTGGTCAGTAATACTATACTTGTAACCTTGACAATGACATTACAAGAAGATTTAAAGCAGCGCACGCGACGCCTTGCGGCAATGCTGGAAGAAGCGGAAGCAGCCGTTATCGCGACCCCGGTAAACATCTTTTACCTGACCGGACGCATAATAAACGGTTATGTTTACATCGACGGCAGCGCGAACCGTTTAGTATTTTTGCGCCGGCCCCTCGGCATAAACGAAACAGGATATCATTATATCCGCAAGGTCGAACAAATCCCCGATCTGCTTAGGGAATACGGCATCCGTGTTCCTGAAAAACTTTTATTGGAAACCGACGAATTGCCCTACAACGACTGTATGCGTATTTGCAAGGCGTTCGGCTGTGAAAAACCCGGCAATGCCACAAAAGCGCTACGTTCCTTGCGCAGCATAAAAAGCGGATACGAAATCGGTTTGCTGCGGCAAAGCGCAAAGTTTCAAAGCGAAGCCCTTGCGGAAATTCCCGCATTGTTCAAGCCCGGCATGACCGATCACGAGTTATGCGTGGAATGCGAACGCTTGTTCCGCATGAAAGGCTGCCTCGGCTTGTTCAGGACATACGGCACGGACATGGAAGGATTTATGGGGTCGCTTTTGGCCGGAGACAACGCCGATACCCCGTCGCCCTACGATTTCGCATTAGGAGGGGCGGGAATGCACCCTTCCCTGCCATTGGGAGACAACGGCACGGCACTCCGCGAAGGGATTGCCGTAATGGTGGACATAAACGGCAACTTCAACGGTTATATCGCCGACCAGTCGCGGACATTTTCCGTAGGCCGGCTACCGGATGAAGCATACCGCGCCCACGAAGTTTCATTGTCAATCCATCACAGCATCTCAGAAATTGCAAAAGAAGGCACTGTATGCGAGGATTTATATGCCCTTGCCCTTGACATTGCCGAAAAGAACGGGCTCAAAGACCGTTTCATGGGACACAGGCAGCAAGCCAAGTTCGTCGGGCACGGCATAGGATTGCAAATCAACGAGCTTCCCGTACTATGCGCCAAAAACACGTCTTGCCTGCAACAAGGGAACGTCATAGCCATCGAGCCGAAGTTCATAATAGACGGAGTCGGGGCCGTCGGCATAGAAAACTCGTATGCCGTAAACGCGGACGGGTTGGAGAAACTCACGACCGCCGAAGAAAACATCCTGCAATTGGGCAGATAAAACCATTTCTTGCAGCTAATAACATAGACGTACGGAAGATGGGATTTCACGATTACCTGCCCTATTACAAGAACAACCTGAAAATAGCCGGACCGATAATGCTCTCGCAATTGGGCGGGGCAGCCACACAGTTGGCCGACAATATAATGGTCGGACAATTGGGAACAGTGGAACTCGCGGCCGCATCGTTCTCAAACGCCGTATTCGGAATCGGCTTTTTAGTCTCGTCGGGAATCGCAATGGCCGCCACTCCGTTGATAGGCCGCCACTTCGTTTGCGGCGACGATGAAAACGTAAGCAAGTATTTGCAGAACTCGTTGGTGGTGGCAATCGCCACCGGGATTGCGGTTTCCGCCATTCTCGGGATTGCCGGCACGTTTTTTCCTTTCATGGGACAGGAAGCGGAAGTCATAAGGTTGGCGACACCATACTACATCACCTTGGTCGCAAGCCTGCTCCCGTTCATGTGTTTTGCTTTTTTCAAGCAATTCCTCGAAGGAATCGGCAATACGAAAATAGCGATGCACATAACCATCACGGCCAATATAATAAATATCGTATTCAACTATTTCCTTATATTCGGCACATTCGGATTTCCCAAATTGGGAGTTTTAGGCGCGGGAATCGCCACCTTGCTCTCCCGGATATTCATGCCGGTCGCGTGTTTTTTCGCCGTGAAAAAGCACGCCGGATGGTGGAAGTTCTTCCGCATGTTCGCCAAATCCCGTTTCTCCGCAAAAACCATTAAAGAACTGTTCAGTGTCGGCCTGCCCATTTCCGCGCAAATGGGTATCGAGATGACTACTTTTTCCGTTTCTGCCGTCATGGTCGGGTGGATTGGAGCCGCCTCGCTTGCCGCCCACCAAATTGCCGTCAGCATTTCAACCACCACGTTTATGGCCATCACCGGTATCGCCGCTGCAACGACGATACGTGTAAGCCACCGCCTGGGGCTCAAAGACTATGCGGCCATGAAAATGGCATCGAACGCATCATTGCACCTCAGCCTTGCGATAAACGGCGCACTTGCAATAATATTGGTCATTTTCAGGAACATATTCCCGCTCGCTTTCAGTTCCGACCCGGTTGTTGTGGATTTGGCGGCGCAACTGCTTGTTGTCGTGGCTTGTTACCAAATATTCGATTCGTTACAAGGCGTGGGATTGGGCATTCTGCGTGGAATGACCGATGTTTTCGCTCCCATGATTGCCGCTTTCGTCTCTTACGTGATAATAGGGCTTCCGCTCGGTTACGTGCTCGGATTCCATGCCGGGTCGGGAGCAGTAGGCGTATGGGCCGGATTAAGCATAGGCCTCGCAATCGCCGCATTATTTTATCATATACGCATCCGCCAAAAATTCGGATATTTTAGTAAATTGCGAAATTAATCGCGGCTCTGCGAAAAAAAACGGGCTACATGTTCCCTTGATCCGCATTTGGCCGTTACCTGACACAACCATGAAAAAACTTTTCCTAATCGATGCCTACGCGATAATCTATCGCGCCTACTATGCCTTGTTGAACAACATAAGGTTCACCAACAAAGACGGCGTGAACACCGCGCCTGTTTACGGATTCCTGAACACTTTGCACGAAGTCATCAGCAAGGAGAATCCTACGCACATGGCCGTGGCATTCGACACAGGAAAGACATTCAGGCACGAGGAGTACGAGCAATATAAGGCTCAACGTGAAAAAACCCCGGAAGACATAACCGCCGCCATCCCTTTTATAAAGAAGTTGGTACGGGCTTATAACATTCCTGTCATAGAAGCCCCGGGATACGAGGCGGACGACATAATCGCTTCCGTCGCGCGCAATGCGGAAGCACAGGGATTCGACAGTTACATGCTGACCCCTGATAAAGACTACTGCCAACTTGTGGACGACCATTGCTTTTTATACCGGCCTGTACACGGGGGCGGTTACGAAATAATGGGCGTTGAAGAAGTAAAGAAAAAATACGGATTCGACGACCCTAAGCAGATGATCGATTATTTGGGGCTTGTCGGCGACAAGTCCGACAATATTCCGGGGTGTCCGGGAGTGGGAGAGAAAACAGCCGGTACCTTGCTGAAACAATTCGGGACCATTGACAATCTATACGCCAACATCAACGAAGTCAAAGGCGCGATCCAAGGCAAACTTTCGGCATACGAGGACCAAGTAAGATTGTCCCGCCGTCTGGCTACAATCAAAACGGATTTGGATTTGCCTTTTGACGAGAATGCCCTGGCTTTAAAAGATCCCGACCTGCCCGCCCTGAACGCGATTTTGGACGAATTGGAGATGAAATCGCAACAAAAGAAGATCAACAGTTACTACAAAAAGAATCAGCTCCCCGCGCAGAGCGAGGAAATTTCCCTTTTCGACATGGAAGATTTTGTCCCGAAAGACGAACCCTCCATCGCGAAAAACGTCAAATTGCAATCCCTGCAAAACTATCCCCACGATTTCCATATACTGCAAAGCCCCGGACAAGTTGAAAGTTTCTTCAACAAGTTGGCGGAACAAAAAGAATTCTGCTTTGAAACCGAAACTTCTTCATCGGACGTGTTTTCTTGCGACTTGTTGGGAATCGCTTTCTCGTGGAAGAATTCCGAAGCATGGTTTTTGCCAATCGATTCCTTCAACCATGACCTGTATGTGGAAAAATTGCGCCCGGTTTTTTCCGACCCCGGCATAAAAAAAATATCCAACGACATAAAAAAATCCTACTCCGTTCTAAAAATACAAGGCATCGTACTATCCGGCGGGCTTTTCGACAATACGATTGCCCATTATCTGTTACAGGCCGAATCCCGCCATGACCTTGCAGCCCTTGCGGAGCTTTATCTCGGTTACGAGCCTGCCGGGTTGGAAAAAATAGCAGGACCGGCAGGAAAAAGACAGAAATCCCTCAAAGACGTGGCATTGCCCGATCTGGCAACATTTGCCTGCGAAAACACGGAAACAGGATTCCGGCTGTACAAGACATTGCGCGACAGACTTGGGACAGCAGGCGTGGAAAGCTTGTTCTACAATGTGGAAATGCCCCTATCCATCTGCCTTGCCGATATGGAAATGGCAGGAGTCCGCATAGATTCCGATGCCTTGCGGGCATATTCAGCCACATTGGGCAAGGAAGCTGCAAGGATAGAATCCCTGATTTACGGATATGCAGGAGAGGAATTGAACATAAACTCCCCAAAACAAGTCGGGGAATTGCTTTTTGACAAACTCCAATTGAGCGGCAAGGCAAAAAAAACAAGGAATGGGCAATATTCCACCTCGGAAGAGATTTTGGAAAGCTTGAAAGGACGGCATCCGGTAATATCGCTATTATTGGATTACCGGCGTATCAAAAAATTATTAAGCACATACGTAGACGCGCTTCCAAGCCTTATAAATCCTGTAACAGGCAAGATACATACTTCTTATAACCAAACAGTTACCGCAACAGGACGCTTAAGCTCCGCCAATCCGAACCTGCAAAACATACCGGTACGCGAAGATATGGGACGGGAAATAAGACAAGCATTCGTACCCGACAACGGGTGCATTTTCCTTTCAGCCGACTATTCCCAAATCGAACTGAGGCTGATGGCACATCTGAGCGGGGACGAACACATGTGCGACGCATTCAAAAGCGGCAAGGACATACATGCCGCCACGGCAGCGAAAATATACAAGATGCCTTTGGACAAAATCACCAAGGACATGCGGCGCAAAGCCAAAACCGCGAACTTCGGCATCATATACGGCATAACGGCATTCGGTCTGGCTGAACGGCTTACGATAGGCCGGGAAGAAGCCAAACAACTGATTGACGGATATTTCGAGAGCTACCCGAAAATAAAACAGTTCATTGACAACTGCATACTGTCGGCACGGGAAAAAGGTTACGCCGAAACCATACTGCACCGTAAAAGATACCTGCCCGACATTTCATCGGCAAATTCAGTAGTCAGGAAATTCGCCGAACGCAACGCCGTCAATGCTCCCATACAGGGCAGCGCTGCCGACATCATAAAAATCGCCATGGTAAACATACACCGCAAAATGAAAGAAGCCGGCCTGCGTTCGCAAATGATACTGCAAGTACACGATGAGTTGGATTTCAACGTCTACCCCGACGAATTGGAAAGCGTAAAGGAAATCGTACGCGACGGCATGGAGAACGCCGTGAAACTGTCCGTCCCCCTCGTTGCCGACTGCGGCACGGGCAAAAACTGGTTGGAAAGCCATTGATTGCGTTCCCACTAATGGACGGAATGTAATCCTACTGATTATCGCGTATTGCCGGTTATCTGATTACGGCTGGGATGTCTCCACAAAAAAAGCGGAAGAAAATATTTTCTTCCGCTTTTTTATAATCAATCGACAAAATCATTGGAATTTTGACCAATCGGTTGTCCTCATGTCTCCCGTTTCCATGAATGCCCTGTGCATTCCGAAACAAGCGGCAAGATTGTGCGGAGTATGGCCGTCTTTGCAAAGTGCAAGGTAGTCGCGAAGCATCGGACGATATTCCGGATCCACGCATTTGTTGATAATCTCTTCTGCCCGCTGCCTCGGCGATTTGCCGCGCAAATCGGCAACACCGAATTCCGTAACCAATATTTTCACCGAATGTTCGCTGTGGTCCAAATGTGAAACCATCGGGACTATGGAACTGATTTTCCCGTCTTTTGCGGTTGCCGGTGTTGTAAAAATCGAAATATAGGCATTGCGGGTGAAGTCTCCCGAACCGCCTATGCCGTTCATCATCCTCGTACCCGTTACATGCGTCGAATTTATATTGCCGTAAATATCGGCTTCCAATGCGGTGTTGATGGTAATCAAACCCAGTCGCCTGATAAGCTCGGGATTGTTCGACAACTCCTGCGGACGCAGAAGGATCTTGTCGTGGAAATAAGACATGTCGTCATATATGCCTTGCAATACGGGTGCGGTAACAGTAAGCGCACATGCGCTGCCGAATGTAATCCTGCCCTGGCGCATAAGGTCGATGACGGCATCCTGCATCACTTCGGTATACATGGTAAAAGGCGGCACATGGGGATTGTTGCCCAATTCGTACAATACGGCGTTGGCTATGTTGCCGACCCCTGATTGTATCGGCAGGAAAGCGGCAGGTATGCGTCCCGACTTTATTTCCTGCGTAAGGAACTCGGAAACATTGCGCCCGATACGCATGGTAACTTCGTCCGGGGTATGGAAACTTCCCACCTCGTCGGGAAGATCCGTCTCCACTATGCCCACGATTTTTGACGGGTCGAGTTTCAATACGGGAGAACCTATGCGGTCCTTTACGGTGTATATCGGGATTTCGCGCCTTACGGGAGGATCTGCCGGCTCGTATATGTCGTGCATTCCACGCAACTGCTTGCTGTGATGCTTGTTAAGTTCTATTATGACCTTGTCCGCATAACGGGCGAACGTGGCGACGTTACCGACAGCGGCGGTCAATACCACCGTGCCGTCCGGCTCGATGTCACAAGCCTCGACTATCAGCACGTTGGGACGGGACATGAAGCCGTAACGCATTTCCTGTGCCAGGTGCGAAAGGTGCATATCCACATAATCCACTCCGCCGGTCTTGTTCATGGATGCCCGCAAATCCTTATTGGACTGGTACGGGGTACGGAAAGATACCGCTTGGGCACGGACCAAAGCCCCGTCGACGGAATCGCCCGTGGACGCGCCAGTATAAACTGAAATCTTGAAAGGTTTGCCTTCCGCATGGAGAGCTTCGGCCCTCTTTGCTATCTCCGGCGCAACGGCCTTGGGCACACCTGCGGGGGTAAACCCGCTGAATCCTACGACATCCCCGTCGTTTACCAATTGCGCCGCTTCTGCGGCTGTCAAAATCGGGAAATTCATATATTGATGTATTTTAAACTCGGCGTTATTGCAAAACGTCTGCAAAGATAATGCAAATGGGAACAATGAAGAAATCGGGCAAAGTTAATTTTTCATTGACTGTTGCCGTTGTACGGTTTCATTTAAAAAGAGAATGCGGAACGGCGCCCGGCCTTCACTTCTTTATCTCACTGACAACCCCTTTGCCAAGATACACGGCAAGTTTTTCGGGAGAAATGCCTATGTCCATGCGGCCGCGCTCGGCAAAAGAAATCTTGCCCGTTTCTTCCGACACGACTATGACGCCGGCATCCGTCTTTTCGGTAAGACCCAAGGCGGCGCGGTGCCGCAATCCCAGATTCTTGGGCAGAGTCCTGTCGTGCGACACGGGAAGTATACATCCGGCGGCTTTCAGGGTATCGTTATTGATTATCAGCGCGCCATCGTGCAGGGGCGTGTTTTTGTAGAAGATGTTTTCTATAAGACGGGCCTTCACGTTCGCATCTATGAGTTCCCCGGTTTCGCAATACATCGACAAATCGGCCGCCCTTTGTATGACGATCAATGCCCCCGTTTTTGTTTTCGACATGTATTCCACGGCAGCCACCAACTGCTCGATACTGGCCATATTCACTGACGAATCCACCTTTCCGGAAAAGAACCTTTTGATTGTACGGACAATGCGCGTGGAACTTTTCTCCCCCAACGTGGTAACGAAAGAACGTATGTCGTCCTGGAACAATATGACGACAAGGATGACACCGACGTTCACTATCTTGTTCATCAAGAATCCCAACAATTCCATTTGGAAGACATACGCCACCAACACGTACAAAACGGCGAAAGCCGTTACCGCTACCAGTATGTTCACGGCCGACGTACCGACTAAAATGCGATATATCTGATAGATGATGACGGCCACTATCAGTATGTCGAATATGTCCTTTATACCTATGAGTTCGAACATGGCGTTTTATGGAATTGTCTGTAAATGGCTACGGCTTCCTTGGCCTCTTTTGTGTCATGGACCCTGATTATGTCCGCTCCGCGTTCCAACAGCATACAGTTCAACGCGGTCGTGGCGTTCAATGATTCACCGGGAGATGTTCCCAACAACTGCCACAACATGCGTTTACGGGAAATTCCCGCCAGGACGGGCAATCCGAATTCTTGCAGCACTTCCATGTTCCGGGCAATCTCGTAATTGTTTTCCACATCCTTGCCGAACCCGAAACCCGGATCGAGAATGACATCGTCCACTCCCGATTTGGAAAGGGAGTCGAGTTTTTCCGAAAAGAAAAACAGCATGTCGGACACGCTGCCCCCGTGCGGCCATGTCAGGACATAGGCGGCATTGTGCGCGGCACAGACCGCGAACATTTCATCGCAACCGCCGGAAACGTCGTTGATGATGTCCACGCCATACCTTTCCAACATTTCACGCGCGATTCGGGGGCGGAAAGTGTCTATCGACACCGGCAATCCGGCATAGCGCCGCATGATTTCCGGCATGAAGCCGAGCAATCGCGACAATTCATCCTCTTCGCTTGCAGGCTCGCCGCCGGGCCGCGTCGAACAGGCTCCCACGTCCACCATGTCCGCACCTTCGGCAGCCGACAAATCGCAGCGGCTCCTTTCGAAAAAAGAATCCGGAGTCAAGTTTATTATGGACATGACTTTGGGAAAGCCGTCCCCGTATAATTTGCCCTTGATGTTTAAAGACTTGTACAAAAGCGAAAATATTTGCGGGGCTCATTCAAAAAAGCCCCTTATTCCCTTTGCAAAATTAGAAAATATCGTCATATTTGCAGGCATTTGGTTAAAAAAACGTTTTTTCTGCCGAGTTACACAATTTTGACACTTAAAATTCGTTATCTTTGCAGATAGCTCGAAATATCATTGAACCTTAATTAAATACTTTATAGACGTCATAATGATGAGAAGCACAAAGACTTTCTTTCTGACCGTTCTCGGTATGGTGGCACTGACCCTCGCCTCCTGCAACAAAAACACGTCCGGCACTACCGGCTGGAAATACAACGATGCCGAATACGGCGGATTCCAGGTTGTGGACGGCTACCAGCAGCAAACCCCTCCGGGCATGGTATTCATTCCCGGCGGTACATTTACCATGGGCAGGGTTACAGAAGACATTTTCAGCGAATGGAACAATTATCCCCGCCGCGTTTCCGTCAACAACTTTTACATGGACCAATACGAAATATCCAACAGGGATTGGAAAGAATACGTGTATTGGATGGGGCTCATGTACGGCGGCGAAGTTGCCGAAAAATGCCGTCCCGACTCCACGGTATGGAGGGAAGAACTGGCCTACAACGAACCTTATCTGAATTATTACTTCACACACACGGCATACGACATGTATCCCGTTGTCGGAATCAGCTGGGAACAGGCTACCGACTACTGCACATGGCGTAGCGACCGCGTGAACGAACGCATCCTTGTCGAAGAAGGAGTGATAGACTTCCCCGACTTCGAAGCGATAAGCCAAGACAGCACCAAGGCAGGCAACGATTCCATTGCCAAGGATATGGTTTTCAACACCGGTAAATATTTGACTGTATCGGACTACAATCCCGACAGGGAAAAGTCGTCGATGAAAGACGCTTTCGGCAATGTGCGCAAAACCAACATGAACGACGGCCTGCTTATGCCGAATTTCCGTCTCCCGACCGAAGCCGAGTGGGAATTCGCAGCCTACGGCATACAGTCCGCGTCCGAAATGGAAACATACGAGAACCGCAGGATATACCCGTGGGACGGTTCGCAAATGCGTAACCCCAACCGCAAAGGCCGCGGAAAAATGATGGCCAACTTCGCAAGGGGACGAGGCGACATGATGGGTGTTGCAGGCGACGCGAACGACAACGCCACCATAACGGCACCTGTAAATTCATTCTGGCCAAACGATTTCGGCCTTTACAACATGGCCGGCAACGTAAACGAATGGGTCATGGATGTTTACCGCCAGCTCAGCAGCGAAGAATTCGAAGAATACAATCCTTTCCGAGGCAACATATACAAATCGCCCGTCAGGGATTCCTCGGGAGTTTACCAGTTGGATTCGCTTGGAAGGCTTGACATGGCCGTTGAATACTCGAAGACAGACAGTCTCGCGGCTTACGTGAAACTTGACGTCCGCAACTACGGAGACGGCGATGCAGCAAGCAGCTACGACCAAAACCAATGGAAAGCGGTAGTCGATCCCGACGCGGCCACCAAAAAGTTGTACGATGCCGATGAACCCACCGATCCCGAATCGATGCTGTCGTCAAAGATTTCAAACACTACCCGCGTATACAAAGGCGGAGGTTGGAAAGACCGCGCATATTGGCTCAGCCCGTCGACCCGCAGGTATTTGGAACAAACCGAGAAACGTAACGACATCGGTTTCCGTTGCGCCATGGATTGCGTAGGGTCCGACAAGGGCAACAATCCCAAAAATTGAAATTGGCATTAATCAACAGACCATAAATAAGATGAAGTCGGAAAAATCCCAAATTCCGGCTTCATCTTTTATATTACAAACCATCAGATGATCATCAACGATTGCGAACTATCCAACGGCTCCCGCCTGCTTCACGTGCGCTGTAAGGGAGATGTTTCCATATTCGGGGCAATGATAAATGCCGGAAGCCGCGACGAAATGCCCGGTGAGCACGGTTTCGCACACTTGGTGGAACACATGCTGTTCAAAGGAACGACGCATCGCGACTACGCGCAAATCATCAACAGGGTGGAAGACGTGGGCGGGGACATAAACGCCTTCACGACAAAGGAAGACACCTCCCTGTACACGATATTCCTGAAACGGTATCTGCCAAGGATGGTGGAATTGATATGCGACATGGTTTTCAATCCCGAATTCACAGACGAAATGCTGCGTCGCGAAACCGAAGTCATAAGGGACGAAATAGATTCATACTCCGACAATCCGATCGAATTGATTTTGGACGATTTCGAAGACGTGATTTTTTCAGGAAGCCCGATAGGACACAACATTCTTGGAGAGAAAAGAACGATTTCGGCTGCCACGCGGCAAAAAGTGTCGGCATTCTACAAACGCTGCTACACTAACGGCAGAATAACTTTTTTCTGCATGGGAGAATACGATTTCGCGCGTGTACGAAAACTGTTGGAACAACATACTTCAAGTTCGGGAGCAATCGACAAGGAAGCGTCACGGATGCCGCCGGCAACATACTCGCCGCGCAAACTGCACCTTAAAAAGCGCACACAACAAATACACTGCGTTTTGGGCAACCGCGCCTACCGTGCGACGGACGAACGCCGCCCCGCCCTTGCCCTGCTCAACAACTTATTGGGTGGCAACTGCCTTAGCAGCAGGTTGAACATGAGTTTAAGGGAAAACCATGGTTTGGTGTATACCGTGGAATCGCAGTATACGCCTTACAGCGATACCGGTAATTGGAACATATACATGGGGGCGGACAGGTCCGACATCTGCAAGGCCGTAAGCCTTGCAAAGTCCGAATTGTCGAAACTATGCGAAAACCGCCTGTCGGAAAAAGAACTGTCCAAGGCGAAAAGGAAATTCCTTGCGCAGATGACCTTGGGCGGAGAGGTAAAGGAGAACTGGATTTTGGCCGCCGTGCGGCAATACACGGAATACGGGCATATTTTTGAAAAAAACGAAGCCGAGGCTGCCGTAAATTCGATAAGCCCGGAACTATTGCGCGAAGTGGCCTGCGACATTTTCGATGAAAACAAAATCTCAGAACTGTATTACGAATGAGCGAAGAATTGGAACAATATGTAATAGATCATTCCGTGGAAGAACTTCCGCTGTTGAAACAACTGTCCCGCGAAGCGAATGTCAAACTTTTGCACGGACGAATGGTTTCGGGACATATCCAAGGCCGGTTGTTGTCGGCGGTGGCACACATGATAAAGCCGGACCGCATACTTGAAATAGGCACGTATGTGGGATATTCCGCAATCTGCCTTGCGGAAGGTTTGCCGGAAAACGGGAAACTCATAACCATAGACAAGGACGACGAAATCGAAGACATGGCCCGCTCGTACTTGGAACGCTGCGACAATGCCGGCAAGATTGATTTCATAATAGGCGATGCCTTGAAAATAATTCCCGGATTGGATGAAACTTTCAATTTGGTATTCATAGACGGGGACAAACGACAGTACAATGAATATTACGATGCCGTATTCGACAAAGTGCCGTCCGGTGGATTCATCTTGGCAGACAACACCTTGTGGAACGGCAAACTGCTGCACGACGTGGCATCGAACGACCACATGAGCAAGGGACTGGTAGCATTCAACGACCGGATTGTCAATGACAAGCGCGTTGAGACTTTCATGCTTCCGCTCAGGGACGGCATTACATTCATACGGAAACTTTGAAAACCACAGGCATATACAAAAACACAAGGACGCAAATGAAAAAAGCTATCATAGCATCGATACTGTGCCTTTCGTCCATTTGGACAGGCATGGCGCAAAGCAAGGGCGACATGGCGTTGGGCGGAGACTTGGGGCTAAGCACTACGCAAATGATACACACCAAGGAAGCAGGCGGTTATTACCTCAACCAGACACAACATTACGGCACCACGTTTACCATAGCCCCGAAGTTCAGCTATTTCGCCGCCGACAATTTCGAAATGGATTTAAGCGTAGGCTACACCTTGTCCGGCGATTTCTTCGGCGATGGTGAATTCATGCACGTTTTGGACGGTTCGATAGGTATGCACTACTACGTCCATATCATACGCGACCGGTTCTTCTACACGCCCGGCTTCAATTTGTCGTTCGGCGGGGTAAAGAGCGTGGAGGTGCGCGACAACGGGGAACGCTTCAGCCAGGACGGTATGCCTTTCGTGTTCGGGGCGGATTTGGAATTGGGACGTTTTGAATTCAAAGCAAATCGACATTGGGGATTTTCGGCAAATTTGCTTACTTTGCAAATTGCAACCACGACGGGAATTACCGCATACGACCGTTCTACTTCGATAGGAGTGAACCTCAATTGCGGTATCACGCTCGGCACCATGTATTATTTTTAAGATGAATCCGGTATCAGATTCCAGCAAGCGGCTTCGCCGCTTTGATTGGTGCATAAGACAACATCTGTAACCTGCCACGGTAACAAGCGTTGTTAATTCTAAATTTTTAATTATACATTAATAGAAACCACTGCAAGCTGAAAATTCGTGCAAGCCGAATTTTCGTGCCAGCGAGAGCATGAACAACTGAATTTGTTCATAGCCGGGCGCAGCCGAAAATGAGCGGAGCTAAACCTGTAACCAGAATAACTAATATGGAAACCAAACGCCAAAACAAAATTGCACGTCTTATCCAAAAAGAGATGAGCGAAATATTTTTGGGTATGACCCGCCAAATGCACAACACATTGGTAACCGTAACCGTAGTGCGTGTCAGCCCCGATTTAAGCGTGGCGAAAATTTACCTCAGCATATTCCCAAGCGAAAAATCACAAGAACTTTTGGAATTCATCCGCTCGAAATCAGTACCCATAAGACATGATTTGTCGCAACGCACCCGCTTCCAGTTGCGCATAGTCCCCGAATTGTCTTTCTTTTTGGACGATTCGCTGGATTATATCGACCACATAGACCAACTTCTGAAAGAGTAACGAACGTGCCTTTCCCGTTATACATAGCAGCACGTTACCTGTTTTCGAAGAAATCGCAAAATGCGATCAACATCATTTCGTTAGTGTCTGTTTGCTCCGTAGCAGTAGGCACAATGGCATTGGTATGCGTGATGTCCGTTTTCAACGGCTTTGAAAACGTCGTGGCTTCCATGTTCGGGAATTTCGACCCGCAATTGAAAATCAGCGCCGTCGAGGGCAAGGTTTTCGACCCGGCGGAAACCGACACCGTAAAGACATTCGAAGAAGTGGTTTATTACGATGCCGTGCTGCAAGAAAACGCGCTTTTGCAATTCCGCGACAAACAAACACCCGTAAGCGTGAAGGGCGTAGGGGAAAATTACGCCGACATAAACCGCATCGGGGACATAATGACCGACGGCGAGTTCATGCTCCGCTCAGGTTCTTTCAACATGGCCGTCGGAGGCGCAGCCCTTGTACGCAACATGGGATGCGGAGTGCATTTCGTAGACCCTATGTACCTCTATGCGCCCAAGCGCGAAGGAAAAGTGAACATTATCCGTCCCGACCAATCTTTCCGCCGCGAAACCGTTTTCTATTCCGGCTCTTTTTTGGTGCAACAGGAACAATACGACAACAACCTGCTGATTGTTTCACTTCCTGTGGCACGCAGGCTTTTCGATTACGACACGGAAGCCAGCTCCATTGAAATAAAGCTCCGGGACGGGTGCGACGAGAAAAAGGTGCAGAAAAAAATGCAAGCGGCTTTGGGCGACGGCTTCAAAGTGCAAAACCGCTACGAGCAACAGGAAGATTTCTACAAAATGATGCAGGTGGAAAAATGGGTTACATACCTCATCCTGTCCTTCATATTGGTTATCGCCCTGTTCAACATAGTCGGCTCGCTCACCATGCTCATGCTCGACAAGAAAGAAGATTCCCGCATACTCGAAGATTTGGGAGCCTGCAAAAACGACATTTTCCGGATTTTCCTTTATTGCGGTTGCCTCATAACCGTAACCGGTGTAATAGCAGGCATCGTCGTAGGTTTGATATTATGCTACATACAACAACGCTTCGGCATAATCACCTTGGCAAGCAACTACATCGTAAGCTATTATCCCGTCGATGTACGTGGCGGCGACCTTGTCGTGATTGCCGCTACCGTCTGCCTTTTGGGATTCGCAGCTTCCGTTTACCCTGCGTTGGAAGCGAAAAAACAATCTTCTACAAAATAAATGTGTACAATTTTGGTACACAAATTACAAAAAGCGGCTATCTTTGCATTAACGATGCAACCCTTTAAAACACTATACCATGTTAGTAGTTTCGGCAAGAGAATTCAGAGAAAACCAAAAAAGTTATTTGGACCAAGTAATAAACGGAGTAGAACTGCTCATCACCAGAGGCAAAAAACAGGCATTCAAGATATTGCCCGTTACAAACGATGACACATTGATGAGCAAGGAAGAGTTTTTTGCCAAATTGGACAAGGCAAAAGAGGAAATCAAGGAAGGGAAAACCATAGCAATGGAACCGGATGAAACATTGGAAGACCTGCTAAACAGAATTAATTAGAAATACGATGTTCAAGATCGAATTTACAAAACAAGGGCTGGAAGACATACGGAAATTGCAAAAAAACGAAATCTCCGCATTTAAAAAGGTCAGTGCCTTAATCGAAGAACTTAAAGAGCATCCAAGAAGCGGGACCGGTCATCCTGAACAATTGAAAGAGTATGGCAACGAGACTTGGTCGCGTAGGATAACAAAAAAACACCGCTTGGTATATAGCATAGAGGAAGAGAGGATTTTGGTTTTGGTACTATCGTCATACGGTCATTACGATGACAAATAAATTATAACAGATGTACAGATTCATAGCCCTTGCATTTGCATTTTGCTGTTTTGCGCTTTTGCAAGCCCAAGACTACATGAAATACGCCCGGATGTACGAAGGCTGCGAGGACAAGGAGCCTTCGGTGATTTACGGGGCAAGTTACAATCCCTACCCTCCCGGACTAACCGATGCCGAATTTCCGGGCGGGGACGTGGAATTCATAGTATATATCAAAAACAACACCGAATTGCAGGAAGTTTACAGCGGTGAATACGATGAACAGGGACGACCGCTTTTGGTAACCGGGGAAGTATGGGTGGAATTTGTCGTGGACCGCTGCGGCTTGGTAGGCAACCTGAACATCGTGCAATCGCTTACGGACGAGCAAGATGCCGAAGCCTTGCGCGTCATGGAATCGCTGCCGATATTCAAAGCCGCCGAACTTGACGGTTATCGCGTAAAGTCGGCATATATCGCCAAGATTCCTTTTACAAAGCCTCTTTGGGAAGAACCCGAACCAGACCCTCTGTACTACTACGACGATTATTATTATTGAAACATTATGCCTATAATCTTATAAATCATGAAAGTAGAAATAACAATTGAAAGCATGTGGAATGGAATACAATCATTGCCACTTGTGAGCAAAAAAAAATTATTCGAAAAGTTATACTTCGACATAATTGAACAAGCAAAAGAAGAGACCATCAGTAAACAAGAAATCCTGAATGGCATAGAATCAGGGCTTAAAGACATGCACAATGGCAAATACAAAACTTTCGAACAATTCATGAAAGATTGGCAAGATTGACAAAATCATGGAATATTCTATTATCGTAGAACAAACTTTTGAAAAAGAAGTAAAACGACTCTACAAAAAATACCCGTCATTAAAACAAGACATTTACACACTTGCCAAGGAACTTGTTAAGGATCCTCTTATTGGGGCAGATCTGGGAGGTGGATTGCGTAAAATCAGAATGCCAATAGGTTCTAAAGGAAAGGGCAAGAGTGGCGGGGCACGGGTCATCAGTTTTAATATCAAAATAGATAATGAAAAGGGAGTTGTTCATTTGATTTATCTTTATGACAAATCAGAAAGAGAAAGCATTTCCAAAAAAGAAATTGAGGAATTGCTGAATAAGACTTCGGTAAAACAAAACATAAGAAGTTATCGAGGATTCCGTAAATAATTTTCAAATGCTCCAAATTCAAGATACGATAGTGAGTCTCGATTTGCTCCGGGAATGTTTTTGCTGCGACCTTGCAGCCTGCAAAGGGATGTGCTGCGAAGAAGGCGACGGCGGAGCTCCCCTGACGGAAGAAGAAGCGGAAACCATAACCGCCGACTTGGACAAAATCAGGCCATATATGACATCATCAGGGCAGAAAGCCGTGGAAGATGCCGGCGTTGCCTATACCGATCCTGACGGGGACCTTGTAACGCAGCTTGTAAACGGACGCGAATGCGCGTTTGCCGTAAAGAAAAACGGGACATGGTCCTGTGCAATCGAAGAAGCATTCAACAATGGCGACAGCAAACTGCGCAAACCCATATCGTGCTTTTTGTACCCGGTCCGCATCACGGAACACAAGAAATTCACAGCCGTGGAATATCACCGCTGGAATATTTGCAAGCAAGCTGTTTGCAAAGGCAAGGGACTATCTCTGCCGCTTTACAAATTCCTGAAAAAACCACTCATTGAACGTTTCGGCCAAGAATGGTACGACGAACTCGACCTTACTGCAAAAGAGTTCCTGAAACAATTCCATTGAACACTCATTTCCAAATCGGTATGCGGCAGCAATATTGAGTATCGCCGACACATGCATACCGCATTTTACCATTAATCATTAATTCCATAAAAAACAACTTGTTGCCACAGTTATCAATTAGCAAGAAAGCTGCGGCCGGATATCGGTTGCAGCTTTCTTATTTATCATAATGCCGCCCCACTTTCCAATAACCAATATCCACTAAAAATTCGTACCTTAGCCGCTAACTATTCGACATAAACGAAATGATACACGAATATGACTTTTTAGTAATAGGCAGCGGTTTGGCGGGCATGAGCTTCGCCCTGAAAGTTGCCGACAAGGGCAAAGTGGCAATACTTTGCAAAAACAAATTGGAAGAAGCCAACACGAACCTGGCACAAGGCGGAATCGCGTCGGTTACGAACACTGCCGCCGACAATTTTGAAAAACACATCCAAGACACGCTGATTGCGGGCGACGGGCTATGCAATGAAGCGGTGGTACGCAAAGTAGTGGAAGACGCACCTCGCGAAATAAAACAATTGGTGGACTGGGGCGTGGACTTCGACAAGGACGAGAGCGGACATTTCGACCTGCACCGCGAAGGCGGACACTCCGAGTTCCGCATCCTGCACCATAAGGATTCTACCGGCGCGGAAGTGCAGCACACCTTGATGAAGCGCATACAGCAGCATCCCAACATAGACGTGTTCGAAGAATTTTACGCAATTGAAATAATCACCCAGCACCACTTGGGACAATTGGTAAAACATACTACCCCGGACATAGAGTGTTACGGGGCATACGTACTCGAACCGAAAAAACATACAGTGCACACGTTCCTTAGCAAGGTAACCTTGATGGCCACCGGCGGCATAGGACAAATCTACCAGACCACTACCAACCCGTCCATTGCCACTGGCGACGGCATATCAATGGTTTACAGGGCAAAAGGGCGGGTAAAAGACATGGAATTCGTCCAATTCCACCCCACATCGCTGTATAACCCGTCGGAGCGTCCATCGTTCCTGATAACGGAAGCCATGCGCGGCTACGGCGCGGTTCTGCGGGACATAAAAGGGCGCGAGTTCATGCACAAATACGACAAGCGAGGCTCGCTTGCTCCCCGCGACATCGTCGCCCGCGCCATAGACACCGAAATGAAATTGGCCGGAAGCGACTATGTATATTTGGACGTTACGCACAAGAACGCGGATGAAACCAAAGAACATTTCCCCATGATCTACGACAAATGCCTGAGCCTCGGCATAGACATTGCCAAAGATTACATACCCGTGGTTCCTGCCGCACATTACCTTTGCGGCGGCATAGTGGTGGACACCAACGCCCGGTCGTCAATACGCCATTTGTATGCGGCGGGGGAATGCTCCTGCACCGGATTGCACGGGGCGAACCGCTTGGCCTCCAATTCGCTTTTGGAAGCGATTGTTTACGCCGATGCCGCCGCCCGCGACGCATTGTCAAAAATAAATTCGTTGTCGATTAACAGAGAAGTCCCTGATTGGAACGACGAAGGCACTTCGCTGAACGAAGAAATGGTGCTAATTACCCAAAGCAAGAAAGAAGTTGGACAGATAATGAGCAACTATGTGGGCATTGTACGCTCCAACCTGCGCCTGAAACGCGCATTCGACCGTTTGGAACTGCTGTACAAAGAAACGAAAGACCTGTACGAACGCTCAATCGTAACCCGTGAGATATGCGAACTGCGCAATATAATCAATACCGCCTACTTGGTGATAAAAATGGCGATGGAGCGCAAGGAAAGCCGGGGCTTGCATTACACCATCGACTATCCCGACAAAATAGTAGAGTAAGCAAGACATTGACAAATAAAAAAGTTGCGATTTAATAATCGCAACTTTTTTATTTGTAGCGCAACCGGGACTCGAACCCGGGTTTCCGCCGTGAGAGGGCGGCGTCCTAGGCCACTAGACGAATGCGCCATGCCTTAAACGTGGGGCAAAGGTAAGATTAAAAACAAAAAGGTGCAAATTTATTTTCTTTAATTGCGACACTTTGTGCCGCAATTAAAGAAAATAAATTTATCCTCTTATGACCCCCGGAATAGGCGAAGCCTATTCCACCCCTTAGGGGTGGCCTTTGGCCGGTCGATTTGGCAAGCCAAATCTTTTATTAATCGTCTTATCCCCCATAAAAATCGCTGTGCGATTTTTATTGCCCCCAAAGGGGACGGCCTTCCATGAACGTAATGCAATTTTTAAGAGGTGCTACTATCCACTAACCACTGTCCACTAATCCACAAACACTTTAACCGCATTGCCATCCACAAGAACAATATAAATGCCTTGCAAATTGCCGTTGTCCGTAGTAACGTCCTGGCCGATAAGGTTCAACACGCGGAAAGGCTCGTCGCAGTATATGCGGCCGCCGTGCGCGGAGACGGTCAAAAGGTCGTCCACGGTTTCGTACACAGCCGAACCGCCGCAAGAAGTTGCCACGAGTTCCACGTTGCTAAGGGTGAATGTGCAGTTGGCAGGATTGTTGTCCGCAGCTATCACCACGCATGGGTTGTACATTGCTTGCCCGTTCATTGCCTTTACGGAAAATTCATTCGCCACGTTTGCCTGCAAGTCCAGAGTATTGTCCAAAAACAATTGCTGCGTATTGTTCGAAGCGGCTTCGATATACACGCGGGCTGTGCAACTCTGCGAAGCCGTAAGATTGCCCGAAAGCATGTAATCGGTATTTGCCGCGAGCGGGCTGCCGTTGCCTTGCGCCACCACGTACATGTTTGTAAAACTTTCAGGGACATTTGCAGTAACAGTCGTTCCGCTGTAACTTATCCAGCTCTTATCATCATGCCACCAACCGTTGGAATTGAGCGAATTGCGTATGTCCGTGTAGCTATCGAACGGATTCGCACACACGTCTATTGACGGATCGGGTTCGGGAACGTCCCCTCCGTCGGGATATGTCACTGTCGATTCGGGGTATGCGTCCCTGTCTTGATAAACGCGCACGTAGTCCACTATCATTTGAGCCTCGGTAAATGCAGGGTCTATCTGATAGTTCACATACGAACCGCCCATGGCGATGTTCAGGATGAAGTACGCCGGATATTTGAAAGCATACAAGCCGCTGCCACGGTCGTTGAACTCGGCAATCGACATATTGCATATATCCATGCGGTTGGTACCGTTTTCGTCATCGGCAACATAACCCACCAAGTAATCTGGAGTCCACTCCACGCCGTAAATACGGAATTTCGTACCAGGTTCTTCACTCAATGTTATGTTCTTTCCGTAATTGACATTCGAATAACTACCGTCCATGCCTTGGTTGTTCCAATGGTAAGTGTTCACTATCCTGCGCCATGACGCTTCCTCGCCGGTACACATGTATTCCATTATGTCGATTTCACCGCAATACGGCCAACCGGCAGCACCTGTTCCGAGCATCCAGTAAGCAGGCCATACTCCCATTTGTCCCTTCGGCAATTTTATACGGGCTTCCAACTTGCCATAGCGGGCAGTAACCTTGTTAGCTGTTGTTATACGGGCGGAAGTATATTCCGAGCCGCTGTAATTCTCCTTTTTGGCATGTATTACCAAATTCCCGTCCTCTATACGGACATTTTCGCTGCGGTTCGTGTAATATTGGCTTTCACCGTTGCCCCAGCCCCAATTGCCCGTTCCGATTTCGTAGTTCCAAACATCCGTGTCGAGCGCAGATCCGTCGAACTCGTCGCTCCACACCAATTCGTATGCCGCATTGGCCTGCAAAACAGCCAAAAGCAATGCAGCGATAGTAGCGGTAATCTTTTTCATAATTATATCATATCGCATTAAAATCTATTATGACAATTATTATAATATCCACTGCCGCGAAGCGGCCAACTAACCACTAACCTGCTTCGCAGGCTATATATTTCCTTGTCTTATCCCCCGTGAAAATTGCTAATGCAATTTTCACAGCCCCCAGAGGGGGCATGGGCATTTCCGCTTCGCTACAATGTCCATGCCCATGTCATTGTCTCATCCCCCGGATTTAGCCTTTGGCTAAATCCTGCCCCCAGAGGGGGCGACCTTCCTTGAACCCTGTGCTTTCACTACCGGGAGCTTTCTGTAGCATCGTGCCATCATTAGTAGGGACGTGGCGTGCCGCGTCTCTACTGACACCTCTTTCACTATAACTGTAAGTGCGCCGATGCCCTTTGTCCATCGGCTTAACTTACAGTTAAGCATTAATGAACCTGCATTTTACCAATGCAGGTTCTCAGACTTGTGAAACCTGCGCCTTGTGTGCAGGTTTCTTTATGCTTAACCGCGAATTGAGCGAAGCGCATTCGCGGTGGTGGTCCTGCGGTGCCAACTGCAACTATCCACTAACCACTAACCACTACTCACCAAGGTAAAAACCTTTGCCTGCGCCGACCGCGCTGTTCGGTGCGACCCACACGGTGAAATCGCCGGGTTCTGCCACCATCCGCATGTCGGCATTGCAGAATTCAAGCATGTCGGGGGAAATGGTAAACGTAACAGTCGTATCTTCTCCGGCTTTTATGTCCACCAATTGGAAATCTTTCAACTCCTTTACGGGACGCACCAACGAACCGAAATGGTCGCGGGTGTACAGTTGCACGATTTCAGTACCGTCGTAATCACCGGTATTCTTGATGTCGCATGTAACCGTGATTTGACCGTCCATCGTAAGGGTGTCCGACGACAACACGGGGTCTGAATATTCAAACGTGGCGTAGGACAAGCCGTAACCGAATGGCAGCAACGGCGATATGCCGGCATCCAACCAATATGTACAGAAGCCCATCGAAGTTTGTTTCGCTTCCAAGGGAATTTCGTCTATCATGGTCGGGCGGTAATCGGCGGGACGGCCGGTGCGGTAGTCGTTATAGTAAATTGGCACTTGGCCGACCATGCTCGGGAACGTAACCGGCAACTTTCCTTGCGGCACCGTCCGTGCCGACAGAATGTCGGCGATGGCAGGTCCTGCCATCGTCCCGCCGTGCATCGCTATCAGCATGGCATCGGATTTCGACAATTCCACCGGCAGGGTATTGGGACGGCCGGACATCACTATGGTTACGACGGGCTTGCCTGTCGCTTCCACCGCCTCCAACAAAGCCGTCTGCGCACCGGGCAACGATATGTCGGCGCGGCATTTCGCCTCGCCCGACAAAATAGCCTCCTCTCCCAAGAAGAGCAACACTATGTCGGATTGCCTTGCAGCTGCAACCGCTTTTGCAAAACCCTCCTTGCTGTTGTCGCGGCTGTACTTCGTGCCGGGGGCGTAAATTATCTTGTCGCCGTATTCTTCGCGCAGCGCGGCCAGCGGTGTTACGCTATGCTCTTTCTCCGCGTCGAAGCACCACGTACCCATTTGGTCGTATGCCGCATCTGCCATCGGGCCTATTACCGCAATCTTGCGTACATCGGGCTTAATCGGCAGTGTCTTGTCTACATTTTTCACCAAAACCACGCTCTTGGCGGCAGCTTCCCTTGCCATTTGCAAGTGGGCGGGATTATATAAAACCGTATCGCGCCCGCTCATGTCGGTATAAGGATTGTCGAACAGCCGCAACTGGTATTTGAGGGTCAGCACACGGCGGCAAGCCTCGTCAATCACGGCTTCGCTGACTTCGCCTGCTGCCACGAGCGAATCCAAATAGGCATAATAGCCTCCGCCCATCATGTCCATGTCCACACCTGCATTGATACCGTCGGCAGCGGCTTGCGCCTTGCTGTCGGAATATCCTTGTACCCAAAGCTGGTCTATCGAGAAATAATCGCTTATTACCATGCCGGGATAATTCCATTCGCCGCGCAACACGTCGCGCAAGAGGAATTTGCTGCCCGAAACAGGCACACCGTTAAGCTCGTTGAAACCTGCCATGAACGTTGCCACGCCCGCATCGGCGACCGCCTTGAACGGTGGCAGCACCCAATCCCGCAAACGCTCCTCGGAAACGAACACCGAATTATAATCGCGTCCGCTCTCGACCAAGCCGTAAGCAGCGAAATGTTTGGCACATGCGGCCACGCGGTCGGCATCAGCCATGTCGTCGCCCTGGAAGCCCTGCACCATTGCCACTCCCAAACGCGAAGTGAGCAGCGCATCCTCTCCGAGGCTCTCCGCTATCCTGCCCCAACGCGGTTCGTGGGTAACGTCGATCATCGGGGCGAAAGTGTATTTTATGCCCGAAACGGCCGCTTCGGCCGCAGCTACCTGCGCGCCGGCCTTCACAACGGACGTATCCCAAGAGCAGGCTTGAGCAAGAGGAATCGGGAAAATGGTTTTATAACCGTGCACCACGTCGCGGGCGATAAGCAACGGTATTCCCAAACGGCTTTCTTCCACGGCTATGCGCTGCACCTCGTTTACCCGTTCAGGGGCGCAATTAAGCAGCGAACCTACTCCGCCCTGACGGATGAGTTCAGGCACGTCTTCCGCTCCCCAGCCGAAATCGCGCTGGTTGAGCTGGCCGATTTTCTCCTGCAATGTCATCAGGGACATCAACGAATCTACTTTTTGGGCAATGCTTTTATCGCCACCGGCGTTGTTGCCGCACGATGAAAACGTCAGCGCGACCGCAACGGATAATATTATAAAATGTTTTTTCATAATTTCGGTAATCTATAACCACTAACCACTGCCGCAAAGCGGCCAACTAACCACTGACCGAATTACAGTTTCACTGTGATTCGGTTAACAAAGCCGTCGCGGGCGAAAATGTGCGCGGAAGTTTCCGCATCCAACTGCAAGCCCTGCATGTCGCGGCTGCTGCCGTCGGCAAAGTCCAATCCTACTGTACCCTGCCCGTCCTGCTTGTAAACCACGGGGCAATGGCACAGTGTAAAGCGCAATTCCTTGGTTTCCGAATCGAAATCCTTGTCTTTCAGCATCAGGCTGTTGAAAGAAATCTTCCCGTCCTCGACTTTCACTCCGAGCTCGAAGAAACGGTTTATGATGTCTTCCTTTACCTGTCCCGTCATGCCGGGCTGCTGGACTCCCGCCATCGACGGGGTATGCGAATAGGCATCAAAAGGAAACGCTCCGTAAACATCGGGGGTCTTGTGCGCACCGATACCGTCGCGTATGTCGTAATAAGCAGCCTTCAAGGCTTCCACGGTTTCCGCATCCGCACCGTCTTCCACTGCTTTTTGCACATTCTCGCCTACGGCAAGCAACAATTTTGAAACCATGTGCCAGTAAATGCAGCCCAAACCCTCGTATTTGTAGAATGTACCGCTTCGTCCGGTAAACGCCCTGTGGTTGAAAACCTTTTCGTACAAGTCGAGCAACTGGCGGCGTTCCTCGGTCGAAGGCACGACAGGTAGTTTGTCCAAAGCTTCCGACAGCAGGCGGGCGTTGCGAAAATCGGCATTGAAGTGCATTCCTCCTTTTTCGTCGGTCATGATTATTCCTTTCACGGCCGAGAATTTCCTTACTACCGGCAAATCCTTGTCAGCGGATGAAATATTGTTTTTTTCGGAGAACAGCGGCAACTTCTTGTTAGGATAAAGTATGTAACTGTTCTGGTCGGCACGGTAAAGCGAACTTGCCCTCAGGCTCTTCAACAAATCGAGGACTTCTGCCGGCGTAAGTTGCAATGCCGACAGCACCGCTACCTGTCCTTCCAACATTTCATAAAGGCGGGTAATCCTTATGCCGCCATCGTAATATTCTATCAGATTATAAGCATGGTACATGCCGTCCTCGCGTTTGTTCTTGGCGATGGACTCGTCCAAGTATACCAGTACGGCACTGAAAAATTCCACGAGCGAAGATTTCGATATGCCTTGCTTTGCTCCGGTAAACCCTGCATAAACCTCGTTGCGGTATTCCTCGGCAGCCTTGCCCATCGCATCCGCGAAACTGCGGCGCGAAGCATCGTCGAACTCCATTTTGGCAAACGGCATGAAATTCCTCAGCGTAGCCGACACCTTGGCAAAGTAAGCGGCCATCTCGCCGGAAAGTTCGAACTCGTTGTCGTCGGCAGTTTCAAATATGTTTTTCATGAATGCCGCATACCTGCGCATATAGTACAATGTAACCATTGAAGCTCCGTAACCGACAAGTGCGTTGTTCGCATCGTTCCATTCGGGACGCAGGGTGTTCATCCAAATTCCTGCTTCGGGAATGAAGTCCGTAAGTTTCGCAAGGTAGCTTACAAGGATTTTTTCCGTGAAAGTCGCTAACAAGACCTCTCCGTCCTTGTCCAATACAAGACGTGCGTCCTGCCCGTATGAAGGCAACATTTCGAAAATCCTCTTGTGCAGGTTGTCGTCGAAATACACCGAGTTTTTCGGGTCGGCGACTATTTCTGAGTATTTCTTGAATTTATACGGCACGTTGGCGTATGCGAACACGGCCTCGTTGAAATATTGCTTCAAGCTTCCGGGATAATATTTCTGGGCCAATTCCATCAGTTTCAACAGGTATATTATCTGATGGTCGCCCCAATAACCGATATTCGACCACGGATTTTCGGGTTCGATAACCTCCCAGTCAATGCCTTCGCTGGTTACCTTGTAGGGATTGTAACCGTCCACAGTCGTCGCATTGAGGAATTTCGCTATTATGCCGCACAAATATTGCGGGTAGGACAACGACAGGGCTTCCCAATTCTGGAATATGTCGCGCCAGTTGCCTTGATAAGAAATTATGCGTTTGCCGTTTTCGTCGTTTACCTTTATGTCGAACAAGTTCCACGGGCGCGACGGATCGCCATGCCTGCGGCTGAATGTCAGTGGCAGGTACTCGTAATACAAACGCAAAAGCTGTTTGTCCCCGGTGGCCTTTACCTTTTCGCCCAAATCCCCGTAATCGATGTCGGCCGGGAGCGCGTCGAGGAATGCCGCTTGACGCTCCGCGAGTTTTTTGTTGAATACGGATATGTGTTTTTTGAACTTGTCCGTGGAGATATTGTAATTGTCGCAATAGAAACCACCGCGCATGGTATTGAACATGCAATTGGCAAAATGGCGTGCCATGTCGGCCTCGTCGCCTGTCTGCTGCAAGCCGTCCACTTCCCCTACAATTTCCACTATCTCTTTCGTACCTGCGGCGATTTCGGACTCCAAGTCGGCGGCAATGTCCTTGCCCGACATTATATAGTCTTTCAACTTGCACAGCTTCACGGCATCGAATGCCACGTCGGCGACAAAATACCATGTTTTGGAACCGCCCGCACCGAGGGAGAAACTCTTATGTACGAACATAGCACCGCGCACGCCTTTCGATTCCGTTTCGGGAACAACGTCGCCGCCCTTGCGGAACTTGTCTATCTGGGTCGAACTCAAAAGGTAGTCGGCGGCAGGCATACCCGCGCACCACACCACATTGCAACGCAGGGACTCGCTCGGCTCTGCAACGTCGGCAAGTATCGATTCCATGCGGAACAAGGCGAGCGGCAACCCTGCAACCATTTCCGTTTTCTTGTAAGCGTCCACAAGACACGAAAGCCTTGCCTGCGTGATTTGTTCAACGCCGTCGGGCAACAGGTTTTGCAAACCGTCGAGAATTTCGACCTCGGCTTGCGCGCTCGAAATGTTTTGCAACGTGCTGCGTTTTATGAAACCGGAACGAGCGGCATTGCAATAGCAATACGAAAAGCTCAAACCCAAGCTGCGGTTCTCTTCGGTAAATATTATCTTGTTGCCGACAGTGCTTTTCGCAATGGAGCGTTTCACGTCGTATGCGCCGCACTGACGGTCGGAAAACGGCTCCCAAAGATAAACGTCTCCGTCCTTCCTTACCCTCACGATTGTCTTGCTGCCCGTGGTTTCGTAAGCCTCGGTTATCTTGTCGTCGGTGTAATAAGGGAACAATGCCTTGTTGGGATTTTGCCTGCCGGCCGTTATGCCGCCGCTCGACGACAGATATGTCCAAATGTCGCAGTTGGACGACAAACTGATAAAGAACGGCAACATTTTGTCGTAGTTGTCGATTTTGTAAAACTTTTCGCCGTTTATATCAATAAAAGAGCCCTTAACATCTTCCGTATTGAAGTTCAATGCTGTTTTTCCTGAAAACAAAGTCATATTCTTGATTTTTTAATTATTACGATCGTTTTTACTTATTTCCACGGATTTCTATTTCTTCCTCAACAACAATTATGGTTTCCTTTTCCACCATGACACTTTCCATCTCCCTTTTCCTGTCCAAATCCGCTTTCATGCAGGCAATGGTGTCATTGTCGATATTATATCCGATGAGCAGGAATCCGCACGAAGCATACAGTATACCGGGAATCACGCTCACCAACAAGCGGATGCCGAGTATGGCCGAATCCTCCTGCACGGCGGCGTTCGCTACGAAATGTGAAATACCCAAAATCCAGCTTGCGCCGGCTGCTCCTATCGCCCATCCCAATTTCTGTGCAAGCACGGCGGCCGAAAAACACAGTCCCGTGGTGCGGCGGCCGAGTTTCCATTCCCCGTAATCGGCACTGTCGGCAATCATCGTCCACAACAACGGCACTGCCGGGGCGTATGCCATCTTGGCAAGGACATTGAAAATATAAATCCATGTTATGTTTTCTCCCGCGAAGAAAATAAGGATGAAGAAAACTCCCGATATAAGCGAACTGCCCATATACACCAACTTGTTTCCGAAACGTTTTGCAAGCGGTTTCGACAAAGGCAATGCCACTATGAGGGCTATCGTCCCGACTATGTTGAAAATCTGCACCTGTTCCTCATCGGCGATGTAATACTTGAAGAAATAAGCAATCGCAGCGTTCTGCATCGCGAACATTATGAACGACACTATGCCCACCAATACCAAAACAACCCAAGGCTTGTTCATGAACAGGAACTTGAAATCCTTCAACACCGAACTGTCCTGCTGCTTGGGAGCCGGTATGCGTTCCTTGGTCGTGAGGAATGCTATGAGGAAGAACACCAAGCTCAAAACGGCGAACAATGCCACCGTATATTGATAGCCCTTGGCCTGGTTCACTTCGCCGCCGTCCAACGCTCCGAAATAATTGACAAGATACAACGCTCCGCCGGTTACGATGAACTGCCCGACGTAGGCCGCGATGAAACGGTAGGTGTTAAGGCTCGCCCGCTCGAAACTGTCGTTGGTCATCACTGCCGCCATCGATGAATAAGGCAGGTTGATGAAAGCATACGCGGTACGCAACAACAAACAGGTTACAAGCGCGTAAACCACCTTGCCGTCCGCTCCGAAATCCGGGGTGGAAAACGCCAACACGGCCAATATCGCGTAGGGTACGGCACCGAACAACAGATACGGGCGGAATTTGCCCCAACGGGAGTTGGTACGGTCGGAAATCACGCCCACCACGGGATCCATTATAGCATCCCATATACTGCCGACAAACATTATTATGCCTGCCCACGCAGGAGACAAGCCGTAAATGTCGGTATAAAAAATAAGCAGCCAGAAACCCACCAAGTCCCACACGAAATGCGAGGCGGTGTCGCCGAGGCTGTAACCCAATTTTTCCTTTATGGAAAGTTTTATTACGTTGCTCATTTCAACAATTTATGATTTATGATAAAAATCGATGTATGTCCATAGTGTCCGGAAATCCTGTCTTCGACCACCCCTGTCAAAGAAAAGAATAGTGGATAGCGGTCATTTTATCCGGCCACTATCCACTGCGGCTACGCCGCTTATATTGAAACAAGAAAATTCATCTTATTTTTTTATTATCAACTGTTCGCCCTCGTCTCCCCTTTGGTATATGCGCACAAAGTCGATATACATTTTCGAGGGAGTGCCGTCTTCGGCCAATGCCCCGGTTTGCAAGATGTGTTGGAAATTCTTCCAATCCTCGCTTATCACTTCGGGATATTTGTCGGTATCCGAACCGGGCAGTCCCGTAAACGCTCCGCCGACTGCAAGGTTGGCGATTATGAAGAACGGATGGTTGAAATAATTGCCGGGATCGTTCTCTATGCCCTTATATGTGGTTGCCAAGGAGAAATAGGGTTTCACGTCCGGATCCTTGTCCCTGTCCAAATACATTTGCAAGGAATCTGCAGTCCATACAAGGCTGAACAAGTGGAAGTCTTCCTGCAAACTGCTGTCGGCCGTGAAATTGCCGGCCGTATTGGGATATGCCCCGTTGTTGAAATCTTCCCCCCAGTGGCATGCACCGTTGAAATAGCGGTCTTGAATGGAATCCTTTATACCGTTGGCATGTCCCATTTCGAGTATGTCTATTTCGCCGCACTTGGGCCACACGACTACGTTTGACGCGCTGTCGTTCTTTACGGAAGACTCGAAACTGTCGTCATTGCCCATGTTTTGCACGCTGTTGGCTCCCAACATCCAGAAAGCAGGCCACAAGCCGTCTGCCGTGCGCGGCACTTTTACACGGGCTTCGATAACGCCGTACTGTACTGCCAATTTACCTGCCGTGTTCACTCTCGCCGATGTAGCGGGACGGTTTTTATAATTTTCCTTTCGGGCGTTCAAAACCATACATTTCTCACCTGTCGGGGCTTGTTCCAACGTTACGTTCTTCGGTGCATAATACTGCATTTCCCAATTGCCCCCGCCACGGGAATTGTCCTCGAAATTCCATATCGAAGTGTCGATGCTGTCGCCATCGAACTGGTCGTACCACACCAATTTATAACCTTCCGCTTCCGCCCAGCCAGTAGGCATTGCTTCTTTTTCGACTGCCTGCTGCTTTTCGTTGCAGCCCGCCAACAACATCGCCGACAATATCCCGGCGAATAAATACGAATGTCTCATTTCAACCATGTATATTATTAATTTTTAATTTTATTCCAAAACTTTGTCCATATTTTTAAACCCTTTTATACACTACCATTATGAAACATTAAGATTATCAGAGATATCGGTATCAGCAATCAGCGACAAAACGAATTTAGTCGTGTCGGCACAATGTAAATGGTGGTCGCCCCCTCTGGGGGCAGGAAATTCTTAATTAAAGAAGAATTTCCGGGGGATTAGACAATGGATAGAAGTGATTGGCGCTACACGCAAATCACTTCTTTTGGTAGATTCTCACGTAATCCACCCACATACTTGCTTTGAAATCGTTTTCTTCGTTGAGCGCGGTAATCTCGTCTGCCTTGAATATACCCGGGAAATTTCCTCCTACCGCAAGGTTGAGTATCACGAAATACGGCACCTGCAAATAGTTGCCCGGAACGGTCGGATCGTCAGGTTTGACCTCGGACACATCGATTGTAAAATACGGCGGTATGTCGGGATATTTGTCCAAATCCACATAGCAACTGCCTGATTTGTCATCCCATATCCATGTGAACAAGTGGTACTCGCCGTCTTGCATGGTATAGCCGTAAGTCGTACTTTGGGCATGTTGCTTGTGCTGGTCCCAACGCGGTCCCCAATGGAAAGCTCCATTGAAATATTTCCCCGCACCCTCTTCTCCGAGACGATAGCTGTTGGAGTGTCCCATTTCAAGTATGTCGAACTCGCCGCACGCGGGCCAGCCCACTTCATCGAAGTTGTTGCCCATCGCCCACCATGCCGGCCACAATCCTTTGTAGGTATTCGGCATTTTAATCAATGCCTCGAATTTGCCTTGTTTGAATGCCACCTTGTTTTTAGTGTTTACACGGCCCGATGTGAAGTTTTTGCCGTTATACAGTTCCTTTTCCCGCTGTGCCGTAAGAACCAAGCACCTGCGGTTGGTTTCAGGGTCGGTTTGTATGCTCACGTTGTCGCGGCGGTAATATTGCAGCTCGTTGTTGCCGCCCCCGTTGCCGTTTACCTCTATGTTCCAGTCTTCTTCATTAAGCACTTCACCGTCGAACAGGTCTTCCCAAACCAACACATAGCCGTCTGTTTCGCCGGACCCTTCTTGTGAGGGCATGGTAGGAGCAGGGGGATCCGGTTCGCCTTCGTCGCCGCCTTTTTGTTCGCAGGCCGCAAACATCAGTGCCACAGCCGCCGCAGCCGCCATATAAAAGAATTTGCTGAATTTCATAGTATATTGATTTTTTAGTTTCTTTCTAACCACTAACCACTGCGGCAACGCCGCCACTATCCACTACGGATGTATGAATTGGAATAATCGCTCTGCGATTATTCCAATTCATACATCCTCACCCAATCCACTTTCATTTGGACGGGGAATATGCTGTCATCGATAGGTTCCGCCCCACCGAATTGCCCGCCAATCGCCATGTTCAAAATCACATAGAAATCCTGGTCGAAGGGCCAATCCTGCCATGTGCTGTTGAACCATGTAGTTTGTGACCAACGGCCTACCTCCTCTCCATCGAAGGTGAACAAAAGCAAGTCGTTGCCGTTCTGGTAATCGTCTATCCACTCAATGCCATAAGTATGGAAATGGTCGGCCACGTTGTCGTATGTCTTGGTTTGGTTCCACGCGCTGCCTTGCGAACCTACGTTACCGTTGCGATTGTTGGTATGCGCTGCCACTGAAACCCGGTTGGGTATGCTGCCCACGTGTTCCACAATGTCCACCTCGCCGCTGCGCGGCCAACCGCCGTAAACGCTTTCGTTGGGCATCAGCCAGAATGCGCACCATGTACCCGCCCCCGAAGGGAAACTGATACTTGCCTCTATCTTTCCGTATTTGATAAATGCTTTTCCCGAAGTATTGATACGCCCCGAAGTATACTCATATTCGTTTACATGACCTGTCGCAGTCGGGCGTTCCCAATGCTCTTTCTTTCCGGTTATTACGAGATAACCGTTCTCGACGCTTACATTCTGTTGCAGGTAACATTGTTTTTCTTGATTACGGCCTCCGCCTTCTTCATAGTTCCAATAAGCGGTATTGAGTTCCGTTCCGTCGAAATTGTCTTCCCATACCAATTTGTAATTGCGTTCAGGCTCGTTTACAGTTACCATGCAATACTCTTCCACTCCATCGACTTTCGCCCATGCGAATGTTCTGCCGTATGCAAGAGCCGTAACCTTGCCTGTCGCGTCTATTGAAGCAACCCTCTCGTTGTCCACGCTCCATGCCACTCGCGACATGTCGGCATTTGCAGGAGCAAAGGACGTTACGGACAACTGCAACGATTCTCCCACATCCAAAGTCGCAGCAGTTTCGTTGAGTTCGAGTGCGGTTATGGTTACAACGGGCGGAGTCGGTTCGCCTCCGTCGTCGCCTTTTTGTTCGCAGGCCGCAAACATCAATGCCACAGCCGCCGCAGCCGCCATATAAAAGAATTTGCTGAGTTTCATAGTATATTGATTTCTTGTTATCGTTTTTTTCTCGTTTGTGGGATTTATTCGACCTGCGGTGTTCACTTCGTTCTGCGGGATTTGTAATCCCGCAGGATAATGTCTTGGCGATTTGTAATCGCTTTCTAAATTACGTAAGTCGCGAACCACATTAGTTTATGGAGATTACACGAGTTGATGAGACCGTAGGTCGAATAAATCCCGAACAACGCCAAGTACTACCCACTATCCACTAATCACTATCCACTGCCGCGAAGCGGCAAACTATCCACCGCGATGCTTCCATCGCTAACTATCCGCTAAACACTACCCACTGACACCCGCAACCTGATACCTCATTGGTAATCAGCGTTTTAAATTTTTAATTTTCAATTATGCATTAGCGAAGCCCGTCTCCGCCATTAGTGGTATATGGAGCGGTCAGGCTCCATATACCCGGACTTTTAGTTTCATAGCGGGGGAAGCTGTAATCCGGTATTGCCGCCACAAACTTCCCCCCTTGTATCTAACTTCTGCTAAACTCGCAGGTATCTCTTATTATTACTCTGCGGGCACATAGAAGAACACTGCGTCTACATCAACGCGGTTGCCGGCACCGTTTGCGGTGTATGTCCAAGCATACCATGCTTCGGCTGTGATGTCCTGGCTGAAATCCAAGCCCATCGAAACCAAATCAGCATACGAGAAAGTGAACACTTCCCAGTCGCCGTCTTTGTATTCGCCTGTGGAATCGGTAATCTCAAGCAAAGTTACAGTGTCGCCGCCGCCAAGGGGTGTCATGCCGATTTGCAACGATGTCGCAGGAGTGTATTGACCTTTCAAGATTATTACGAACTCGTGTTCGGCTGTAAGGTTCTTCAACTTGGGAAGTTCGGTATCAGTTGCCGACGCGATGCCCAAACCGCCGCAGATGTTGCCCCAGCAGCCTGCGGGTGTGGGGGAAGCGGCTGCAATCGAGAACCAGCCTTCTGCCTTGCCGAACGAGTTGACACCGGTTTGCGGAGCATCCGCAACTTCGGCAGCGGGATTCCAAACATAGTTCACGCGGGTGGCATCTTCGGGAACGAGTGTTTCTCCCTCGAATGCACCGTTGCTGCGGAGGTCGGCAGTAATTTTGCCTGCGTTGCTCAGTTCATCGAAAGACGACTGGTCGATTTGGAAAATGTAGTAGTCGCTACCGTTGAGCAAACCGCCGGTCTGTGAACCTGCGATTACTTGGATTGAGCATGTTTGGGTTTGTCCGTTATATTCGCAAGTGATGGTTGCATTGCCCTCGGCAACACCTGTTACGACACCCGCAGCAACAGTTGCGACAGCTTCATTATCAGTTGCCCACGTAGCCTGCGAAGTAACATCCACATCACCGCTTGTCGCGTTGATGGTAACTGTTTGTCCGGCTTCCACTACTGCGGAAGAGCGGCTCAATGAGAGATTGCCATCACCCTCTGCGCCATTGTTGCAACTTGCAAGAGCCAAGCCCATTACAGCTGCCAATGATAAAATCAAACTTCTTACTTTCATAGTTCAAAAATTTAAATGGTTAATTGGTAAAATTTTTATTTGTCTTTAATTTGTGGACAGCAGAAAGCAAAACCAACCACTGTCCACTAATCACTAAACACTGATTAATACCCCGGGTTCTGTTCCATCGGGTTCAGCATACGTTCTTCTTCCGGTATGGGGAAGAGTTCGTGCTTGCCTGCCACGAAGTCGGCCATTTCATCACGCGCCTCTTGGCTTTCGGTCGCAGCGTATGCGTCCATGTGGGCTTTCACTCCTTGGCCGTCAAATCCTCCCCAACGGCAAATGTCGAACCAGCGGTGGCCTTCCATTGCCAATTCCACACGGCGTTCGTGGCGTATTGCCTGTTCCCATGTGGGTTCAGCTATTTCTTGGCCGTTCACTTTTATCGAATAGCCGGGGTAATCGGGCAAGGCATCGGGATCTGCCGCATTTGCCCTTGCGCGCTGGCGCACTTCGTTCAATGCCTGTATTGCCGTCTTGCCGCATTTCCCGGCACCGCCCGCTCCTACGCAAGCCTCGGCATACATCAACAGCACGTCGGCATAACGTATCAACTTGTAGTTGAGAGGTCCGCGGCTGGCGTGTGCCAAAGTATTCGCGCCTGTAACATTACCGTCGGCATCCGTGGTATACCATGCGTATTTGCGGCTGCAATACGGGGTTCCGCAATAAATTTCTTCCGATTCGTTGGTCATGTGGCCTGTCGCATCCCAAATGGTAACATCGCGGCGGGGGTCGCCCTCTTCGTATTCGTCATACAAGTTGTGCGTGGGCTTGTTGAATCCCCAACCTGCATTGCTGCCGAACATGGGGTCTTGCGAACGGGAACGGGTAAGTATCTGCGTGAACGTGCCGCGGCTGAAACCGTTGCCTTCGCCGTAGTCCGAACTCGGGTCTTCCATGTACTGTATTTCGAATACGGATTCCACGCCGTTCTCGTTCTCGAGCAACCAGTTGTCGGCATAGTCCGTCTCCAAGGAATATTCATTCGACAGGATAATGGAGTCGCCCCATGCGCGGGCTTCTTCATATTGGTGGCGATAGAGGTTCGCCTTCAAGAGCATTGCCTGCGCCGCGCCTTTTGTTGCACGACCCATGTCGGTATCGGCAAAACGGCTGTCGCTGCGGAGCCACAAACGCTTGTTGGCTTCCGTCAAATCAGCAACAATCTGGTCGTAAACGGCATCCGCTGTCGCTCTCGGCTGTTGCCAATCGGCATCCGTAAGCAAATTGTTCAATACCAAAGGCACTCCGCCGTACACCCTCACCAATTGGAAGTAATAGAAGGCACGGAGGAAATATGCTTCGCCTATGATGCGTTCCTGCAAACCGTCCACGCATTGGTACTTCTCTTCGTCGAACAATTCAAGATCCATGCCGGGAACCCTTTCCAACACCAAGTTGCAACGCTGTATGCCCTGATATTTGGCACGATAGTATTGCAAGAGCAATTCGTTGTCGGTCTGGGTTTTCCAGTTTTCCATATCGTAAACATCGGCCATGTCGCTCTGTATGTACTGACCGCCTTTGAGAGCGTCATCGGACACTATGTCGCCGATGAACCACTCAGCGTAATATGTACCTTGATACTCCCACGCCAAAGGGGTGTATGCGGCATTGACGTTTTCCAATGCAGCTTGCCAAGTGGTATAGTAGTCGGCAAGGTTCGTCTGGCCCGGTGTCGGTTCTTTCAACCAGTCGGAGCAAGAACCCAAGCCCAATACCACCAATGATGTAATCGCTGCTTTTACAAATATTCTAATCTTTTTCATACTGCTCTGATTTTAATTGCGGTTATCAGAAATCGAGATTTACACCGAAGGTGAACGAACGGGCCTGCGGATAGTTACCGAAGTCCACACCGTAGTTGCTGACCTCGGGGTCATAACCGGTATAGTTGGTTATGGTAAACAAGTTGTTTGCAGACACATAGAAACGCACCCTGTTGAAATGAGCCTTGCGTGTAAGCTCGCGCGGCAAAGTGTAACCCAATTGCAGGGTTTTCAAACGCAGGTAGCTGCCGTCTTCCACGAAGCGGCTCGATACCGCGAAGTTCTGCGAGTGGTTGGGATCGGGAATCGAACCGTCGCCGTTGGCGACACCGTCGTTCCATGCGTTCGCCATAACGGGGCTCAACTGGTTGGTGGCACCGGTAGATTCGGTACGCTCGCGCAAGGCGTTGTAGATTTCATTGCCGTAAACGCCTTGGAAGAACATCTGGAAGTCGATGCCTTTCCATTCCAAGCTGAAATTCAAACCGTAAGTCAACCACGGGAAGTTATTGCCTATGCCGGTGCGGTCGTTGTCGTCGATTTTGCCGTCGCCGTTAAGGTCTTCGTACTTGGCATCGCCGGCACCGTAACCCGAAGTATCGTTGGGCAAATATTCCTTGGCTTCCTCGTCGCTCTGGTAAACGCCAAGGTAATTGTAGCCCCAGTATTCGAATACGGGCATACCCACGTCGCAACGCCAGTATGTCGAAATTACGGGAGAACCTCCGTTAAGCGCGGTAAGTTCGTTTTGCACGAAAGACACATTGGCATCGATCGAGTATCTGAAATCGCCCACCATGTTCGAGTGGCCGAGAGAAATGTCTATACCCTGGTTGCGCATCGTACCCACGTTGCCCATGAGGTAGTAGCGGTTGCCCACATGCGCGGGAGTGGTGATGTTCAGCAACATGTCGCGGGTGTCGCGGATATATCCGTCGACGGTAGCCGTCAACATTCCGCCCCACATGCTCAAATCCACACCCACGTTCCATTGTTCCGTGGTTTCCCATTTTCCGTTTTCGTTAACGTAAGTAAGGATGGTGGCACCCTGGCCGTTGAGATAATCCTGGTTTACACCGAACACGTAATCCACGAAAGTAGGACCTGCGGTGAACATGTTCATAGTGAAGTTGTCCTGGTCAATCGACTGGTTACCCAACTGTCCCCAGCCGGCACGGATCTTCAACATGTCGAGGATGTCGCTGTGGTCTTTCAACCAGCTTTCCTCGCTCATGCGCCATGCCAAAGAAACTGATGGGAAGTAGCCCCAAGGATTCTGGGGGAACTTGGAAGAACCGTCCGCACGGAAGTTCACGGTAACCAAATAGCGGTTGTCGTAGCCGTAGAACAAACGTCCGAAGAAAGATACCATGCGTTGGCGGTCTACCGTATCCGAAGAATACGATTTGTCCTCGGTGGTATTCGACAGGTACCAGTTGCTCTCGACAGGATTGAGGATGACTGCACCCGAACCGCCCATCGAATAATAGTCGTACTGTTCGGTAGATTGGCCCACCATTATGTTCATATTGTGCTTGCCGAAATCGCGGGCGTAGGTGATGGTGTTGTCCACCGTCCAACGCATCTGGCGGTACATGCTGCTCGACAAGAAATTCTTCTCAGCGTAATCGTAAGACGAATACTCGTATTTGTTTCTGAATGATTTGTCGCGCACGTAGTACATGTCCATGCCGACAGAAGAATGCAAGGTAAGGCCTTCCACCGGAGTGATGTCCAAATATACATTGCCCACCCAGCGTTCAGCATTGTTTTCGGGGAAGCTTTCTTCCACCATCGTGAACGGGTTTGTTACGTTCTTGAAGTTGGACGAAGCCGCTATCTGGCCGCTCAAATCATCACCCACGTTATTGACTGCCCCGTCGGGGTAATGGGTGGGATCCCAAGGAGCCATAGCCAAAGCCGCGGACAAGATTGAAGAACCCGGGCTGGCGTTGTTCACGGTGGCGTTGCGGCCGCCGCTGTTCGAATACGAAAGGTTTTCGCCCACTTTCAACCATTTGCGTACTTTATAAGATGTGTTGGCACGTATGGTGAAGCGGTGGTAATCGGATCCCATGATGGTACCTTCCTGCGAGAAGTAGCTACCGCTTATGGCATAGCTGAACTTGTCGTCCGCACCGTCGATCGATACCGAGTAGTTTTGTATGGGGGCGTAGTTGTTGAACACCTCTTCCTGCCAATCGGTCTCCTGCTGCGAATAATCAAAAGATTCGGCTGTAGGGTAATAGGTGGAAGTTCCCAAGCGATAACCGTGCAACCACGTATTGAAATCCTGGTCCAAAGCCGCCTGTTCGCGGAGAGTTCCGGTAAAGCCGACCATAGTGCGCGCATAATCCTCGGCACCCATCAAATCGAGTTTTTTCCAAGCGTTCTGGAAACCTGCGTAAGCGTTCACCGAAATATTCGCCATGCTTTCCGTAGAGCCGGTCTTGGTCGTGATAAGCACCACGCCGTTAGCCGCACGCGAACCGTAAATCGCAGAAGAAGATGCATCCTTCAAGATTTCGGTGCTGGCAATGTCGTTAGGCGAAAGGAAGCTGATGTCTTCGACAATTATACCGTCCACAACATAAATAGGAGCGGAGCTGCCGTTCACTGATCCGATACCGCGGATGCGGATTTCGGCAGCCGCACCCGGCTGTCCCGAAGAAGAATTGACAGTTACACCGGCGGCACGTCCCTGCAAAGCCTGGTCCACGCTTGCGGCGGGAGTCTTTTGCAGCTGGTCGCCCTTCACCGAAGAAATAGCACCGGTAACGTCGCTCTTGCGCATCGTACCGTAACCCACGGCCACAAACTCTTCCAATTGCTCGGTTTCGACCGCCAGGGTTACATTGACAGTACCGGAGGTCGGCGTAATCGTTTGCGACTCGTAACCTAAATAAGAAAACGTGAGGCTTTGCCCGTCAGGTACTTCGAGCGTGTAATTACCGTCGATGTCGGTAATCGTACCCGTTGTTGTCCCGGTAACGACAATGTTCACGCCCGGCTCACCCATTCCGGTGTCGTCGAGCATGACGTTACCACTGACTTGCCTTGCGGACACCGTCGCACAGGCGACGGATAAAGCCAAAAAGAGCAAGAATTTTTTCATAGTTAAACGTATACAATAAATGAATAAACCGCTATATTTCGCTCGTGATTCGATTCAAGGCTCAAAACCGCAAACGTTGCACAATTAAAACCTTTTACTCCGCAAACGTTCACGAATGCAAAGATAATAGTTATTTTTGGCGAGCAAAATATTTTATCATTATATATGATTACATCAAACTAAGGAAAACACCTCATCATTCACCAATCAAAAGGCTCCTATTTAATTTATAATCTGATATTTATAAATGCCAAATAACTCAAATACAAATTTCATTATGATTTTTTCCAAATGTTAAAATCGTACCGCAATCCTGTTTTTATGCGGTATGCAAACGTTTTAAAAACGATTTTTCACACTTGTTATTCCATCGAACACCTGCAAAAACCGCTACTTTTTTAACTCACCGTTATTCTTAGTGGATGGTGGATAGTGGTGGCCGAGGCCGCAGTGGATAGTTAGCCGCTTCGCGGCAGGACATCCACCGTGGATGCGCTTCGCTCTATCCACGGTTAAGCTGCCGGACTTACAGTGGGTATAGTGCAAGCACTACGTTCAGGGAAGACCGCCCCCTCTGGGGGCAGTAAAATCATCTTTGATGATTTTACGGGGGATAAGACAATGGCAAGCGTTAGCCTGCAAAGCAGGCTAACGC
>JADIMR010000050.1 GCA_017694565.1 Candidatus Enterocola intestinipullorum
GCTGCTTCGCAGCATTTTTCATTTAACTTACGCTTACGCGCCGGGCTTCGCCCGTTGCCTACGGCGGTGCGAATCTCCTGCGATAGCTTGCACTAACCTGCTCCGCATGTTCCGCATTGTCTTATCCCCCGAACCTTGTGCTTGCACTACGAGGTGCTAACCGTAACTAACTACTAATCACTAACCACTAATCACCAACCACTGCCAACCAAGACACAAGGCTCTGCCAAACGTTAAATTTTTAAGAGACCTTTCGTTTTATGAAAGGTTTATTTATATTTGCGTCAGCATAAACCATAAAAACTTTCTGCCTATAAGCTTTCTATACTCCTAAAATCCAAGTTACTCTATAACGCAGGAGTATGAAAACACTTTCAACTTTGACGGACGAAACATTGGTCCGGTTATACGGGAACGGTGAAGATTCCGCTTTCGAGACGTTGCTTATGCGCCATAAGAACAGCGTCTACTCATACATATACTCGTTCATAAAAGAAGAATCCGTTACGGACGACATATTCCAAGAGACATTTATAAAGGTAATAAATTGCATACGGCGGGGTGATTATATAGAAAGCGGGAAATTCAAATATTGGGTAATCCGCATAGCACGCAACCTTGTAATCGACCATATCCGCCTGAAAAAAGCCAGCAATACGATGTCCGCAGAAGACGAAAGCGCACCGCTCGACAATCTAAAATTGTGCGACGGCAATATCGAAGACCTGCTGATTACGGAACAGATAAATGCCGACATACAGTCGCTTATCGCCCTTCTTCCCCCATTACAACGCGAAACAGTCATATTACGGTTTTATGAAGACTTGTCGTTCAAGGAAATTGCCGAACTGACCGGAGTAAGCATAAACACGTCATTAGGCAGGATGAGGTACGCCCTTATCAATCTGCGAAAGATAATCCGTGAAAGAAACCTGAATTTGGAAGCCTAATAATACAATAAACCGGCGGATTCCCCGTTTTATAAGAAAAACAAATCCGCTGCCTATGGAAAATTCTACCACGTCAAAGTACCGAAACCGGACAATTGAAAACGGACAGCAAGCCTGCCGCCCGCATTGCCCGATGCCGAAACAAAGCACGATAAACAAATTGCTGGTTTACGCAGCAATGGTACCTGCGAAAAACGGGGACAAAGCCCGGCTGTAAAGCCGCTTTGTCCCCGTCTGATCCATTTCCTTGTTCCTATTTCATTTATAAAGGGCATTGCCCAAGTCTTCCAAAGCGGACTCCTGCTGCAATCCGGGATAAGCCTTTTCGCAAAAAATGCTGACGGTTACACTACGCACATTAGAAGCTGACGGATACGTTACACGCACCATATATCCGGAAATTCCGCCAAGAGTGGAATACTCGCTGACAGAAATGACACGTTCCCTGCTTCCGCATATCAACGTATTGATAAAATGGGCATTGGAAAACAGTACCGCAATAATGGATGACAGGAAGAAGTTCAATAAAGAGAATAAACGAGAATAAAAAAAGCAAGCCTCAAAAGAGACTTGCTTTTTTCATGTGGGCCCACTAGGACTTGAACCTAGGACCTGCGGGTTATGAGTCCGATGCTCTAACCGACTGAGCTATGAGCCCTTGCCGCTTTCCAAAAATATGTATTACCTTTGCAAAGCGAGTGCAAAGATAATATGTTTTTTATAAAAAACAAGCGATGAAAGTCAAAAACATCATTTTCGACATGGGCGGCGTGCTGATCAACTTGGACCAGCAAAGATGCATGGATAGCTTCAAAAAGCTGGGCTTCAAGGATATAGAAACATACATCGACCCATACACGCAAGAAGGCTTCTTCTCGGATTTTGAAACTGGGAACATGAGCAATGAAGAATTTTTCGCACGTGCAAAAGCGAATTGCCGCCCCGGCGTAACCGATGAAGAAATCACATCGGCGTGGAATTCGTTCCTGTTGGACATACCGAAAAAGAAATTGGACCAGATTTCGGAACTGCGTAAAAATTTCAAGACATTCCTTTTAAGCAATACCAATGCCTTGCATTTCCCTTGGATTTGCGAAAAATACCATTTTGAGGAATATTTCGACAAATGCTATACATCATACCGGGTCCATTACGTAAAACCAGACCCTCGCATTTTCTCCCATCTGTTGAAAGATGCCGGAATAAAAGCCTCGGAAAGCCTTTTTATCGATGATTCGCCAGCAAACATAGCCGCCGCGTCGAATCTCGGTTTCAATACACATCTTGCCAAGGAAAAAGAGGATTTTACCCAACTTTTCTTAACTTTGCAGCCATTATGAAAATAATCCGCGACCTAAACAGCTATGATGGCGGCAACTCCGCCGTAACCATTGGCTTTTTCGATGGCGTGCATTCGGGACACCGTGCCTTATTGGATTCGCTGAAAAAAGCCTCCGCAGAACGCAATCTCGCTTCGGTAGTGATAACATTCGCCAAGCATCCGAGGGAAAGCCTGCGCGCTACGTACGTGCCCAAACTCCTGACAACACTGGACGAACGGTTGAAGATGCTGGAAGACCAGGAAATCGATATATGCATCGTACTTGATCCTGAACCCGGATTCTTCGAGATGACTTCGGAACAATTCGTAAAACACGTGCTTTCCGGCAAACTGCAAACGAAATACCTCATCACCGGCTACGACCACCATTTCGGTTGCGACCGCGAAAACGGGTTCGACCATTATAAGAAACTCGGCGACAAATACGGAATCGAAGTCGAAAGGCAGGAACCTTTCGAGATTGACGGCATCAAAGTAAGCTCTTCGATGATCCGCAAACAATTGGATGCCGGGGAAATGGAGGCTTTCAAAAAATTCGCCGGATACAACTTCTTCATATCCGGGACCGTAGTAAGCGGTAGAAAAATAGGACACGGCATGGGCTACCCGACCGCTAACATAGCCATAAACGACGTGCGCAAAATGATTCCGCACTACGGAGTTTACGCCGTTGATGTAAAAGTCGAGGGCTTCGACGAGAAATTCCACGGCATGTTGAACATCGGCATACGCCCGACATTCGTAAACACTTCCGTCGCCCGTTCCATCGAAGTGCATATTTTCGATTTCAACGAGAACATATACAAACGCGGCATCACAGTTTATTTCCGCGCCTACCTGCGCAATGAAAACAAATTCGATTCGGCAGAAAAACTTTCCCAACAGCTTCATGCCGACTACGACGCAGTCCAAGAATATTTCGAAAAACACAAAGATGCCTGATCCGCCGCCTGTAAAAAACGGCAAGGCAAGACAAAATAAGGCAGGTCTTTTTACGACCTGCTTTTTTTTGTGGAAAGATAAAAGCACTATCTTTGTAGAAGATAAACCGACAGATTGCATATATACATGAAGTTCAAACGCATACTATTGAAACTCAGCGGGGAATCGCTGATGGGCGGGCAGGCTTACGGAATTGACCCGCAAAGGCTTGCCGACTATGCTTCCCAAATATCGGAAGCAGCAAAAAAAGGCGCGCAAATAGCCATCGTCATCGGCGGCGGCAATATATTCCGGGGTCTTAGCGGGACTGCGAAGGGATTCGACAGGGTTACGGGAGACCAAATGGGAATGCTCGCCACCGTAATCAACAGCCTCGCCTTAGGTTCCGCGCTGACCCGCGCCGGTGTCCCCAACCACGTCATGACATCCATACGCATGGAACCTATCGGCGAATATTACAGTTCCCAAAAGGCAATCGGATATTTGGAAGCCGGCGAAGTGGTTATCGTGTCGGGAGGCACAAGCAACCCGTTTTTCACCACCGACACCGCTTCCGCTTTGCGCGGGGTGGAACTGAAAGCCGATGTAATGCTGAAAGGCACGAGAGTGGACGGAGTTTACACTGCCGATCCCGAGAAAGACCCAAGCGCGACAAAATTCAAGGAAATATCATTCGAGGACGTACTTGAACGTAAGTTAAGGGTAATGGACCTCACGGCAATCACTTTGTGCATGGAAAACAAATTGCCCATCTACGTATTCGACATGGACACTTTCGGCAACTTGGACAAAGTGCTGGACGGGGACGAAATAGGCACGTTGGTATATTGAACATTTTACGACAAACACAATAAGCAATCATATAAAAAATACAATCATGATAGACGTACAGGAAAACTACAAACAGGCCAACGCGAAAATGGAAAACGCGATGGTGTTTTTGGATGAAGCATTATCGAGAATACGTGCCGGGAAAGCCAATCCCCGCATACTGGACGGCATAAAGGTCGATTACTACAATACGATTACGCCTCTTTCAGGCGTTGCCAACATAACTACCCCCGATGCGAAATCCATCGTAATCCAACCATGGGAAAAATCCATGCTCAAAGAAATCGAGAAAGCGATTCTTGCATCGCCGATAGGAATCACGCCGGAAAACAACGGGGAAATGATACGTTTGGGAATGCCTCCCCTTACCGAAGAACGCCGCAAGGAATTGGTAAAACAAGCCCGCCAGGACGGTGAAGATGCAAAAATAGGCATACGTACCGCAAGGCGCGAAGCCATTGACCAACTCAAAAAGGCCTTGAAAGACGGTATGCCCGAAGATGCCGAAAAGGACGCAGAAAACGAAGTGCAGAAAATCCACGACAAATTCATAAAGAAAATCGAGGATATAATTGCCGCAAAAGAGAAAGAAATAATGACTGTGTGATGCCGGAATACTGTTTGAACATTTGTCAGCATAAATTTTATGAGGTATTCCCAAGCATGTCCGGTTCGCCTTTCCGGAAATGACAGCCACGACTATCGTGCAGAAAAAAGACGTAACGGACAGACAGGAAAGAACCATAAAAGAATGTTTGGGAAATTTTCAAAACAGCTTATGGAAAAACTGTTCCTTGCCGCCGTTTTGTCGGGCGCGTTATTGCCTGCGACGGCGGCAGTCACGGACAGTACCTCGGTCAAGCCTCCCGCTGCCGCCGCCGACACCGGGCAGGCAAGGAAAAAATTCCATCTTGTAAACAAAAGCTGGTTTTTAGTACCCATCGGATTCTACCAAGAGGAAACCAGCGTGGGATTGGGTGTTACCGGCGGATATTATTTCAACAGCCACAACCTGCGCAAAATAAGCAGCATATCCGGCAGCGTAACCTACACTTTCCTCAATCAGGCAAAAATCAACCTGAATCCAAGGATATACACCAAGAACGAAAAATTTTACTTTTCGGGCAATTTAAACCTTCGATATTATCCCGACAAATATTTCGGTCGCGGGAATGTCGCTACCGGATTGGAATACGACTATACGACGGAATCGTTTGTCATAAACATCCAGCCTTTTTACGCCGTAACCCCGGACATTTCAATAGGGCCGTACTTGGATTTCACGGGAGAAAAGATCTTGCCGGGCGAAAAATTAGCAGCTGACCTTCCATCCTTGCAGGCGCAGTACGGCGAAGCCGGCTGGACAAGCCATTTCATGTGGGGGATAGGCCTGCAATTCATGTATGATACCCGCGATAATACGTTTTATCCCCAAAAATTCAGCAATTTTTTGAAAATTTCCGCGTTATCTTATACGAAGGCATTAGGATCCACGTATGATGCCACCATGCTGACACTTGATTTCCGCCAGTATATTCCGACATGGTTAGGACAGGTTTTGGCATGGCAGGTGTACATCAACACGGCATTGGGCGGGAACGTCCCGTTCCGAATGCTGCCGTATGTGGGAGGCAGCGACAATCTACGGGGATTCAGGGAAAGGTTATATTCGGATAATTTCATGTTCGAGGCACAGGCAGAATACCGGATTCCGATATACAAACGCTTAAAAGCAGCCGTTTTCTGTTCTGTCGGCGACGTAGTCAACATATACGATGCCCATATAAACAAATTGAAAGTCGGATATGGAGCCGGACTTCGTTTCAGGCTTAACGATGCACGTGTCCATCTTAGAGTGGATTTCGCAGGGAACAATTACGGGGAGTTCAAGTTCTACATTACAGCTACTGAGGCTTTCTAAGCCTCAGTTGCTGTAGCTTGCAAAGCAAGCTACACTCATTGTCCAATCCCCCAATGGAAAAGCCGTATGGCTTTTCCATTGCCCCCAAAGGGGGCAGCCTGCTTCGCAGGCCCATTAATATTTAATCATTCGGCTTCGCCGCCAATGCTTCGCATTGGTGCCTACGCTGCACTCCGGCGGTGCCAATTGTAACTATTTGCTGACAATATGGCTTTCTAAGCCTCAGTTGCTGTAGCTTGCAAAGCAAGCTACACTCATTGTCCAATCCCCCCAAAGGGGGCAGCCTGCTTTGCAGGCCCATTAATACATTTAATCATACGGCTTCGCCGCCAATGCTTCGCATTGGTGCCTACGCTGCACTCCGGCGGTGCCAATTGTAACTATTTGCTGACAATATGGCTTTCTAAGCTTCCGTCGCAGTAATGCAATACCTATACAAATGGAAAATGGAATCGTAATAAAAACCACGGGTGCGCAATGCTTGGTCGCGTTGGACGACGGAAGCACCGTTGAAGCCCGCGTGCGCGGGAAAATCAGGTTGGACGGCATAAAAAGCACCAACCCCGTGGCCGTGGGAGACCGCGTGGAAATAGATGGCGAAAGCATAACGGCGATATTGCCCCGCAAAAACTATATCATCCGCAAATCGATGAATTGGTCGAAACAATCGCAGGTGATAGCCGCCAACGTGGATTTGCTGGCATTGGTCGTTACCTTGTGCCACCCTCAAACGCCGAACGAGTTTATCGACCGTATGCTTACGGTAGCCGAAGCATACAATGTGCCGGCCATGTTGGTTTTCAACAAAGCGGATTTGTTCGATGACGGATTGGACGAGCTTTATGCAGCCTACAAGAATCTGTACGAGCAAATAGGATACCCCTGCCTGCGCGTTTCGACAATGAACAATGAAGGTCTGGACGAGCTTAAAGAAAGGATAAAAGGCAAGATTTGCCTGTTTTCGGGCAATTCAGGCGTAGGGAAAACATCCATTACCAATGCCTTGTGTCCGGGGCTTGATTTGCGCACTGCGGAAATATCGTCATACCACGACAAAGGCATGCACACCACCACGTTCTCGCAGATGCTACCTTTTGCAGGCGGGTATATCATTGATACTCCCGGTATCAAAGGCTTCGGGCTCATCGACTTCGACCGCCACGAAGTCGGGCATTTCTTCCCTGAAATTTTCAAGACGTCAAAACAATGCCGCTTTGCGGACTGCACTCATACCAACGAACCCGGCTGCGCCGTAAAGACGGCTGTGGAAAATCATAAAATCAGCCAGTCGCGTTATACAAGTTACCTCAGCATACTTGCCGACACGGGAGAAAAATACAGATAAGCGATGAAAGGATTATTTTCAATTTACAACATAGAACTGATAAGCAAAATAGCCATCATACTGACGGCTATCATAATCGCGGTATCGACATTTTTTGTTACAAGCAGCCTTGCGGACAGCCTTGCACAGGAAGAAAAAAGCAAAATGCAACTATGGGCGGCAGCCACCAGCGAACTTGCAACCATGGACACGGATTGCGATGTCAAATTCGTGCAATCCGTCATAACGCGCAATACTACAATACCGGTAATACTCACAGGTGATTCGCTTACTGACATTCTCTCGTACCGCAACATAGACCTGGAAAATACTGATTCCGGACAGCTTAAACAAATGGCAAAAGAATTTGCCGCCATAAACGACCCCATTGAAATAGACCTCGGAAACGGAGAAAAACAATATATATGCTATGGTGAATCGAAATTGCTCAAAAACCTGTCATATTATCCCATTGTATACATTGTCGTCTTCCTGCTGTACGCACTTTTGCTTACCGTGGTCCTGATAGCGTTGAAACGGGCCGAGCAGAATCGCGTATGGATTGGCTTGACAAAAGAAACCGCCCACCAGCTCGGCACTCCGATTTCGTCCCTTCTGGCGTGGACGGAAATCCTTAAAAGCCGTTACCCGGAAGACGACATGCTACCGGAAATGGAACAAGACGTACAACGTCTGCGTACCATTGCCGAACGTTTTTCCCAAGTAGGATCCAAGCAAGAGCTGGCACTTTCAGACTTGAATGCCGTGACAAAAAAGGCTTTTGACTATATGCGCGCACGCATATCGAAAAAAATAAACATGGAATTTTCCGCCACCGGCAACATCCAAGTAATGCTGAACGCCCCGCTTTTCGAATGGGTAATGGAAAATTTGTGCAAAAACGCGGTAGATGCGATGGAGAACGACGGGACAATCAGGGTGCAGGTAAGACAAAACGGCAATTGCGCAGTAATCGACATTAGCGATACAGGCAAAGGCCTGCCGATGAAAAACTACAAACGCATTTTTTATCCCGGCTTTACCACAAAAAAACGAGGCTGGGGACTCGGTCTTTCATTGGCCAAACGCATAATAGAAGAATACCACCACGGCAAAATCTACGTAAAGCACTCCGAAATAGGAAAAGGCACGACTTTCCGCATAGAACTGCCTGTTTAGGCATGGCATCCTTGCCGGACACAGTAAGAGGGGAGACGGTACCGTTTCCCCTCTTACCATATCAAAATGAAACGGGATTTGCTACTTCGAAACATCTATGAATGAAAAGTAAACCGCCCCGACAAGCAGGCAGAACGCCACCAAATGATTCCAGTGGAACGATTGCCCTTTGAAAATCAAGGTCGAGATAACAGTAAACACGATTAAAGTTATGACCTCCTGCAAAACTTTCAACTGCACCAATGAAAACGGACCGCCATTGCCCGCATAACCGATGCGGTTGGCGGGAACTTGGAAAGAATACTCGGCCAAAGCAATAAGCCATGAAAACAAAATAACCGCGTACAACGGCCAGTTTTTGGTAACACCGAGTTCTCCCAAACGCAAGTGTCCATACCACGCGAGGGTCATGAAAATATTGGACACCACCAATAACAAAATAGTCAATATCGATGAATTCATTGCCTTATCTTAAAAAAAGCGGTCGGGAAAAATCCGACCGCTCTTCGATTTTTATTTGATTACGAATCAAATCCATTTTACATAGCAGAAGTCCTGACGATGCGGCAGCGCATCGTTCTTGGGGAAGAAGCGGAACGAGCAACGGAACGAACCAGCATCGCGCACATCGAAATCTGCGGCAAAATTCAATTTCGAACCGTCCTTGCCAACCAAATCCAAAGTATGAACCTTGAACAGTTTATCCACGCCATCAACCATCGCGATAGACACGAATTCGGCACCGAAGCTGTCTGCCAATGACGGATCCTTTACGTCTACCGTAAGCGATACATGGTACTTGTCGCCGGAGAAGGCCTCCAAATTGGCATGGTCGGACATATAGCTGTCCACAACCTCGATCTGATCCCAAACAGCTGCGACTTTTTCTTTCCATGCGGCAATTTCCTTGGCCTTTGCGTAATTGTTGGCCATAAGTTTCTTGCCTCTCTCGGCTTCCTTGTTGTAGAAGCGTTCGATATAATCATCCAACATACGTTTGGTAGTGTAATGCGGGGTGATTTTCGCGAACGAATTCTTGATATATTGTATCCACTCGGGAGAATAACCTTTGCTGTTCTTGGCGTAATACAAAGGAATAATCTCGTTTTCAAGCATCGAGTAAATCGTGGCCGCATCAAGTTGGTCCTGATATGCCTGGTTGGTGAAAGTCCTCTTGTCGGTCAGGGCCCAGCCTGCACCTTCGCGATAACCTTCATACCACCATCCGTCGAGTACCGAGAAGTTCAGGACACCGTTCATCTGGGCTTTTTCGCCTGACGTGCCGGAAGCTTCCAACGGGCGGGTCGGGGTATTCAACCAAATATCCACGCCGGAAATCAAACGTTTTGCCAAAGCCATGTCATAATTCTCGAGGAATATGATTTTGCCGAGGAATTCGGGACGACGCGAAATCTCAACGATATTCTGTATCAATTTCTGACCGCCGGCATCGGCAGGATGGGCTTTTCCGGTAAAGATGAACTGTACGGGATATTGGGGGTTGTTTACGATCTTGGACAAACGTTCCAAGTCGGTAAACAAAAGGTGTGCACGTTTGTAAGTTGCGAAACGGCGGCCGAAACCTATGGTAAGCGCATTGGGATTAATGCCTTCGAGGATTTCGACTATTCTTGAAGGATTGCCTTGGTTCTTCAACCATGATTCCGAGAAACGTGCTTTGATATATTCTACCAATTTCAATTTGAGAGCGCGGCGGATGTTCCAGATTTCTTCATCGGGAACTTCGTATATCTTCTCCCAATACTTGGTATTCGACTGGTCTTTGAGGAACTTGTCGGTAAAATATTTATTATGCAGGTTTTTCCATTCGCTTACCGACCAAGTGGGATAGTGGACACCGTTGGTAACATAGCCGACGTGCAATTCTTCGGGGAAATATCCGTCCCAGATTTTTTTGAACATGTTCTGCGACACTTTGCCGTGCAGATAGCTTACGCCATTGACTTCCTCGCAGGTATTGCAAGCGAACACGGTTACGGAGAACCTTTCGGTAAGATCGCCCGGGGTTTCACGTCCCATGTTCATGAAATCGGTCCATTCCAAACCGAGCTGGTTGGCGAAATCGTACATGTAACGTTGCATGAGGCCTTCGTCGAAATAGTCGTGTCCGGCAGGCACGGGGGTGTGCGTGGTGAACAAACCCGACACGCGGACGATTTCCATCGCTTCGTTGAAGCTCAATCCTTTTTGTACCAAATCGATAAGACGTTGCACATTCAGGAATGCGGCATGTCCCTCGTTGCAGTGGTAAATCTGTTTTTCAACACCGAGAGCTTTCAATGCGGCCATACCGCCGATACCGAGCATAATCTCTTGTTTGAGACGATGTTCGTTGTCTCCACCGTAAAGCTGGTGGGTGATGGTACGGTCGGCTTCGCTGTTTTTCTCTGTATCTGTATCAAGAAGTATAAGGCTTACCCTGCCGACATTTACCCTCCACAAATTGGCGTAAATGGTGCGGCCCGGATATTGTACACCGATGGTAACGGCATTGCCTTCCGCGTCTACAATCTGTTCTACCGGAAGGGTTTCAAAATTCTGAGCCTCGTAAACCGCAACCTGCTCGCCGTTCATCGACAGGTTCTGCGTAAAGTAACCGTAACGATAAAGGAAGCCTATTGCTATCATGTCGACGCAGCAGTCGGAAGCCTCTTTAAGGTAGTCGCCGGCCAATACGCCGAGACCGCCGGAATATATTTTAAGTATGTCCGTAAGACCGTACTCCATGCTGAAATATGCGACAGAAGGCAATTTCGTATTCACCTTTGCCGACATATAAGCCTTAAAGTTAGCGTAAACTTCTTCCATGCGTTTCATGAATCTTGCATCCTGCAACAATGCCGAATATTCGGCGGTTGTCAATTTTTGCAAGAACAAGACAGGATTGCCACCGACTTTTTCCCAAAGACGGGGATTCATTTCCATGAAAAGCTCGATTGCCTCATAATTCCATACCCACCAAAGGTTTTTGGAAATTTCCATCAAGCACTGGAACTCTTCAGGCACATGGAATTTCACTGATATGGAGCGCCAATTAGGATAATTGGCATTACACACTTGTAATTTCATGTTAGTTAATTATGGTTATTTAATAACGACATCGACAAAATCCCGCAAACAAATACCGGAAACTGTTCAATATCGCTCGCAAAATTAATTATTTTTGTAAACAATCAATACAACCGAAGTAAAAAAACGCTTTTCAATTTTCATACGCAAATAACTGATATATAATAATTTGATTGTTGCAAACGTTTGAATTGGCATATTGTACTACTTGGAGAAACAACTAAAAATCATGCCGTAAAACCAGCAGGTACTTTTCAGTCCGATGAGAAACGACACATTAAATATAACGGACGCTTATCTTGCAGACGTGAAATGGCTATGAACAATATGAAAAAAATATGAGGTGAATAAATCCGCAATAAAAAACAGCCTCGCGCTGATGATTTCGCGAGGCTGTAAAATAAACTATGGAATCAATACGGGTGAAAGATGGGACTCGAACCCACGACTTTCGGAACCACAATCCGACGTTCTAACCAACTGAACTACATTCACCATATAACGCCCGATAAAATTCCTTACCGAAGCGGGTGCAAAGATAAGTGATATTTTTTTGCTGTGCAAAAAAATATCACTCCCATTTTACCCCCCGCCGCTTTGCGGCGACCCCGAAGGGGTATTGCGGCGCTCCGCGCCGGCCCTTGCGGGCTTGTTAATCTTTGCTGTGCAAAAAAATATCACTCCCATTTTACCCCCCGCCGTTTGTCTATCAGTTTTACGATTTTGCGAGAGCCGGGCGGCATTCGCAAAGCCTCGATTTCTTCCTGGGTTCCAAAACGCACGGGTGGCGTGGCACGCAGTATCCTGCGGCACTCGTCCTTTATTTTGGCTTGCACCGCATCGGAAAAAGACGGGCAAAGGGCATGTATCAGTATGTCGTCCGTTCCCGTGGCATTTGTAAACAATTCCACGACATAACAGTCCACTTCCCGCACATCATCCAAGACATCGTACAATGCCGACGGATAAAAAGTCGTTCCCTTATATTTTATCATCTGCTGCTTACGCCCCAACAACGGACTGACACGCAACGTGTTCCTGCCACAAGCACACGGAGATGTCCAATGCAGGCATATATCACCCGTCCTGAACCTCAACAAGGGGAAAGCCTCAACCCCGAGCGTGGTTATGCAAAGCTCGCCGGCCTCGCCCTCGCCTACCGGATTGCCCGATTCGTCCAAAAACTCACAAATTACAAGATCCGCAGGAGCATGGCCGCCGCAGCAACAAGCGCATTCGGTAAAGGACGTCTGCATCTCGGTCGAAGCGTATGTAGACCGCAAAGCCAACTCAGGCCATTCGGCAGCAAGCCGTTGCCCGATGGTATTGGGACTTAAATCGGGATTCCGCATCCCCTCGCCTATGCAAATGGCGGTTTTCAGGGAGGAATTGCGGAAGTCGATACCTTCCGCCTCCGCGTATGCGGACAGTTTCAACAAAAAAGTCGGCACGGCCATACATGCCGTGGGATGAATCTGGCTAACGGTATCCCATTGCAAGCCCGGCACGCCGCTCCCTACCCTTATTACACCCATACCCATTTCGCGGGCACCGAGGAAATAAGCCATTCCCGCCATGAAACGCTTGTCCAATGTCAGCATGAGTTGCAATATGTCGCTGCGCCCCAATCCGGCAGTAGTAAAAGAATTCTGTTCGTTATACGCAAGCCTGCGCAAATCGTTTTCGCTTAAAGGCACGACTACCGGCTTTCCCAAAGTTCCTGACGTAGTCGTATAATCTATGATGTTTTCCGCAGCAACAGCCACAAAATCACTATTGCGTTTTTGCAGGATTGTTTTGTCCGTGGTCGGGATGCCCGCCAAATCGGCAACGGAACGTATTTTTGCAGCATCGATTTTCTCGCGGGAAAACAATTCCTTATAATAAGGAGAAGCCGTTGCCATATATTCAATATTGGCAACCAAGGCCCGGTCTTGAAACTCTTTTATCTCACGTGGCGACGAAAACTGCAAATTCTTGTTTACTTCGAATATTTTCATATATTATTTTACACTTTTGACGGTTTTGCGTTATTCTTGTAATTACGAATCGGTATCGGGTTTGCGGCACGCCGATTAGTTCGCTCGAACTTCGTAATGCGAAGATAGCGAAACCTGCATTTTCGTGCAAACGAGGACAGAATCACGCTTGCGTGAGTTATGCCGAAAAGCTGAGCAAATGAGAACAGAACCACGCTTGCGTGGGTTATGTCGAGTGCAGCCAGCTTTGGATAAAATCAGTGCGGCCAGCTTTGGATAAAATCAGTCTTAGCGATTTGTAATCGCTTTCTAAATTACGTAAGTCGCGAACCACACTAGTTTATGGAGATTTATTCGACCTGCGGTCTCATCAGTTCGTGCAAT
>JADIMR010000005.1 GCA_017694565.1 Candidatus Enterocola intestinipullorum
ATTCATTATTGCTGCTTGCGGCCTTGTCCTTGGCTTCTTGTTCCGATTTCCTGAACAGGGAACCCGACGGCATTTACACGGAGAAAGACGTGAACACTCCTGAAAATGTGGACAAATTGGTAATAGCCGCCTACGCCGATTTGGGCAACGACCATTATGATGCGCCGTTGAGTCTGTGGTGCTGGGGAAACGTGCGTTCCGATGATGCTTATAAAGGCGGCAGGGACGAGAGCGACCAGCAGGAAACGCATTTTTACGAAACAGCCACCGACATACGCGACAACATGTCTTTGCCGGATGCCTTGTGGTTCCGTTTGTACAAAGGTATTTCGCGTTGCAATACGGCTTTGCGGGCTTTGAATAACGTGAGCGAAAAAGAGTTCGAGTTGAAGAACCAGCGCATAGGCGAAATGCACTTTTTACGCGGGCATTTCTACTTCATGCTTAAAGAGTTGTTCAAGCACGTGCCTTTCGTAGAAAGCGAAATTCCCGCAGAGTTCAACGACGACTTGCGTTTATATGTGGGAAGTATCTCGAATGTGGAATACACCAACGACGAGCTTTGGCAGAAAATAGCGGACGATTTCAAAATAGCATACGACAATCTGCCGGAGAGCAAGGAAGACATCGGCCGCCCCGACAAGTATGCGGCAGCCGCATACTTGGCCAAGACCTATTTGTACAAGGCGTACCGCCAGGACGAACAGCACAATGTAATCGAAGTTAACGAGGCTGATTTGGAACAGGTTCTCACTTACACGCAATACGTGATGTCTTCGCCTTACGGTCTGGAATCGGACTATGCGCACAATTTCCTGCCAGGCGAATATGAAAACGGTCGAGAAGCCATTTTTTCGGTGCAGTTTTCTACCGGGGACGGCACAATGTTCGGCCGCCTGAATTTCTCGGACGTGCTCAATGCTTCGCAGGGCATAGGTGGGTCGGATTTCCATAAACCTTCCCAAAATTTGGTAAATGCTTTCAAAACGGAGAACGGCTTGCCCATGTTCGACACGTTCAACGACACAAACTACGGTTACAACGGCGGCAGCAATCCCTTGGATGATTTCCACAATGCCGAAGGCAAGGTGGACCCCCGCTTGTTCCATACCGTGGCCTTGCCGGGTTATCCTTACAAATACGATTACGAAACATACGAAACCGACTGGAACAGGAATATAGGCGTATACGGCATATATTCATCCCTCAAAGAGAACGTTTCGCCGGAAAGCGACAGTTTCGTACAGATGACCCCGTTCGTGGCAAATTCAAAAAACAGGATAGTTATCCGCTATGCCGATGTCATGCTGATGAGGGCGGAAGCTCTTACGGAATTAGGCCGCGATTTGTCCGAGGCGTTGGACTTGGTGAACCAGATCCGCCGCAGGGCAGCCAACAGTACGGCTTTCATAGAATACGCCGAAGACAAGATTGAGATAGCGGAATACGACGGCTCATACGCGACGCAGGACAAGATGAGGGAAGTGGTACGCTGGGAAAGACGCTTGGAGTTGGCGATGGAAGGCAGCCGCTTTTTCGACCTTACCCGCTGGGGAGTGGCGGCCGAAACCATGAACACATACTATGGCAGGGAGCAAACTACAAGGCCTTACTTGCGAGGAGCCCATTTCGACAAGAACAAGGAAGAGTTCGTTCCTGTTCCCCAACAGCAAATATCATTCAGTAAAAACCTTTATCAACAAAACTATGGCTACTAAGATAAGATACGGAATATTCCTTTTGGTCTTGCCGCTTTTGTTTGCGGCATGTGAGCAGCCACGTGAAAGCATAGTGTTGCCCGCAGTGGAACTCGGAATCGAAACATTCTCGGTGAACGGGGTCGAAGCGGTTAAGGATTCTGTTCCCAACTGCCTGTATGTTACGATGCCGGCAGGGACGGATCTTTCCGCGCTCGCTCCTGAAATAACAGTTTCCGAAGGGGCTACCGTGTCGCCTTCAAGCGGCGAAGTTGTCGATTTCAGCCATAAGACGGTAAATTACCGTGTAAGTTACGGCAATGTTTATCGAGACTATACCGTGAAAATAATAAAGGAGACAGGAAGCAAAATCGGGTTCATCGGTTGGGAAGACGCGCCGTCGAGCACCAACGCGCAAATAGCATGGACATGGATGCAGCAACAGTATCAAGACAATGCGGAATATGTCCAGCTTTGGGATTTGCAGACCGGTGTCAAGGATATTTACGATTACTGCATGTTGTGGTATTATACCGATGCGAGGGACGGGAATTGGGATTTGCCTTTCCGTGCGGAAGAACCTCCCATGACCGCGCTAATGAAAGAATACCTTGAAAACGGAGGAAATCTGTTGCTTACGGGATTTTCAACGCAGTGGGTCGAAATATTGGACATAGCCGCCGATGGCAAACCTGTTAATAACCTCTACGGCCATGAGAACAAATCGTTGGCTGCCGCCGAAGGCCTTATGCCTGCCCAATCCAATCATCCGTTGTTCGCAGGATTGCAGGTTGATGGAAACGGTGTTATTCCTTTGATGGGGGCAGGGACGACGTTCAGCAACAACACCGCCGTGTGGTATCTCAAAGATTGGGGCGGCTACGACAACAGCCTCGCCGTTTGGCGCGATGAGACGGGAGGTATGGAGCTGGCCACCGATGTGGTGGACGGGGATGCCATACGAGTTACGGCTGCCGAGTTCGCGCCAAACGGCGAGCGTCGGGGCACGGTGTTGGCAATCGGTGCCGGCACATACGAATGGACGGAAAACGGCAACGCATACGAGAACAATATCAAACAACTTACCATTAACGCCATAGAATACTTACGGAAATGAAAACGATGTTCAAATATAATGTAATGGCCGCCGCCTTGCTGCTTTCGCTCAATGTGGCGTGCGAAGATCCATACGGTCCCGAACCTCCCGGAACGGGCGAAGGCGGGGTGCAGGATGCCGCCGCGACTTTGGTTACCATTGACGAGAACGGCGCATACGAAACTTTCTTCAAACCGCAGATTGGCTGGACGGGAGACGTGATGCCGTTTTACGACGAGGCAAGCGGCACCTACCATTTGTTCTATTTGCAGGATTGGCGGCAGAGCGGTCCGATACACCCGATATGGCAGGTGGAAACGAAAGATTTTGCCACGTATGCGAATAATGCCGCCGCTGTTACGAACGGGGTGGCCGGCGAGCAGGACGAGGCGATAGGAACAGGTTCGGTAATCAAAGGAAACGATGGCAAATACTATTGTTTCTACACGGGCGAGCGATCGACAAATTATGTCGACGGCACACCGAGGCAGGCTGTCCTGCGTGCATCGTCTTCCGATTTGAAGACCTGGCACAAGGACCGCGATTTCAAGATGATTTCCGCTTCGCCCGATTACAATTACAGAGAGTTCCGCGATCCTTGCGTGATTTGGGACGAAGACAAGCAAGTGTACCGCATGTTCGTGGCATCGGATTACAAAGGCTACACTTCCAAAGCGATAGCGCATTATATTTCTGCTGATTTGACAAATTGGACGTTGCAAGCCAAGCCGTTGTACGAAAACTATGAGACTTTTACCGAATGCCCCGACGTATTTAAAATCGGTGATTACTGGTACATAGTATATTCTTCCATTGTCGACCCCCGTACCGTCAGATACGTTTACAAAAGCGGGTCGTTGGACGACGATACGCCTTGGAGTACGCCCGTCGCATTGGAAGGCAAGATGTATTATGCGGCGAAAACAGCTCCCGCGCAGGATGGCGGACGCTACCTTGCCGGTTGGTGCATGACGCTCGAAGGCACATTCGACAGCAGCGGCTGGGGAGGCAGCATGGTGGTTCACAAACTGTCGCAAAAGCCTGGCACTGCCGAACTGCAATTGACAGTTCCCGAGGCGGTAAGTGCGAAATTCTCCACTCCCGTGGCTTTGGAAGCAGTGGACCAATATGGTGATGCATCCCAAAACGGCAGCAATTATACCCTTCGTGAAGGCAGCCGCGTGCGTTTCGCACGCTTGCATTCTCCGGCTAAGATTTCCGTGAAACTGCACAGGAACAGCGACGAGTTCATTGCCGGCTTCTCGTTCGCGGCAGCCGACGAGGCCGATACGCAAAACAAGATAATCATGTTGATGGAACCGTCCGCATCCAAGTTCGATTTGGTATACGACCAACAAGGGGCGGCGAACACGCAAATGAATTATCTAAGTTTGTGGGCCTTGCAGGATGCCAGCGAATTTGACGTGGAGATTCTTATTGAAAAGTCCGTGGTGGTCGTTTATATCAACGACATGTTGGTAATGTCCAACCGTATTTATCAGACAGACGGCAATCCGTGGACCATATTCTGCGACAAGGGCGAGGCAGGATTTTCGGATTTGAGCATACACACATATTGATGGCGCGGATGTTATAATCCATGAGCGATTTGTTACAGCGCACCGGCATGATAATTGACATCTTTGCATAAGATTAACCTTTAAAATCAATACCGGCTATGAAAAAGTCATTTTTGACATTTTGTTTATTCGCTGCATGTATGCCGCTTTTTGCAGCCGCGCTTTTGCAGCCCGGCAACGAATTCAACGTGTTGCGTTTTGTGGCGGAAAAGAACTTCATGCTCCTGCCCGTACAAGACACGGCTCCCGAGGCGGATGTGTACGTGGTTTACGCCAACGGGCAGCAGGGAGAAAGGATGAAAGTGCGGTTGGCACGCGAAAGGGTGGAATACTACGTGCCATTCGATATCAAAGCCTACAAGGGACGCGAAATCAGCGTTTGCATGACTCCCGTACCCGAAGGCATGGTATGTTGGGACAGCATCCGTTTTGCGGACGAGTTCGAACCACTGCCTTGCAAATATCGTCCGTCAGGACATTTCGTGCCTCCTTACGGATGGATAAACGACCCGAACGGCATGATTTACCGTAACGGGGAATATCATCTGTTTTACCAATACAACCCTTACGGATGCACATGGGGAAACATGCACTGGGGGCATGCCGTTTCGACAAATCTCACGGATTGGGAACATTTGCCCGTCGCCTTGGCTCCCGATGCGTGGGGCGGGATATTCAGCGGCAGTTGCGTCCAGAAACAAGATACCGTTTTCGCGTTTTACACCTCGGCGGGGGCAAGGCAGACCCAAAGCATGGCATACAGCACCGATGACGGCAGGACATTTACGAAATATGCCGGCAATCCGGTGATATTTTCAAACGTGCCCGATTTCCGCGACCCGAAATTGATATGGTACGCACCTGATTCCGTTTGGATAATGGTCCTTGCAGCAGGGCAGCAGATGGATTTTTACAAGTCGGGAAATTTGAGGCAGTGGGAATACCTGAGTTCGTTCGGTAAAGGTTACGGCTGCCATGACGGGGTCTGGGAATGCCCCGACTTGCTATGCTTCAACGCGGGCGGGAAAAACGAAAAATGGGTTTTGTTCTGCAACATCAACCCCGGCGGCCCGGCTGGAGGTTCGGCGACCCAATATTTCACCGGCAGTTTCAACGGACGCGAATTTGCCTGCGATTCCGATTCGTCCGTTACCAAGTGGTTGGATTACGGCAAGGACCATTATGCCGCCGTTACATTTACCGATGCCCCCGATGACAGGAAGATTTCCATGGCATGGATGAACAACTGGCAATATGCCCCGCTCGTGCCGGCAACACATTACCGCAGTGCAATGACGCTTCCGCGCGATTTGCAACTTTTCCGTCATAAGGGCGGATATTACCTTTCTTCGTTGCCGTCAAAGGAAGTGCAGGATTTGCCGCACTATGAGATTTCCATAACCGTCCCGAAGAAATCGAAAGCCGGACTCGAATTGAAATTTTCCAACGCGGCAGGCGAATATGTTACAATCACTTACGACTTTGCAGCCGATACAGTGGTAATGGACCGTGCACACAGCGGTATAACCGGGTTCAGCGATGATTTCCCTGTCCCGACTGCCGCGCCGTTATTGGACGAAAGCGGACGCTACAAGCTGTCGGTCTATCTTTCCGCATCCTCGGTGGAAGCATTCGGCGGTACATGGTGCATGACAAATAACGTGTACCCGTCAGCTCCCTACGACACGTTCACATATACAGCCACCGACAAATCGGTCAAAGTGGAATATGAACTTAAATCAAATACGAAATAAAATGGATTACAAAAAACTAATACCTGTATTCTTGTGTTTCTTCGTAATGGGTTTCGTGGACCTTACGGGAGCTGCCACCAATTTCATAAAGGCCGATTTGCAGTTGTCGGACACCATGGCCAATATAATACCTTCAATGGTATTCTTCTGGTTTTTGATTTTTTCCATACCGTCAAGTTTGTTGATGAACAAGATAGGCAGGAAGAAAACCGTTTTGGTGAGCCTTGCCGTTACTTTTGTTTCCTTGATATTGCCGCTTTTGGGCAATAGCTACTGGCTCATGCTGACGGCATTCGCCCTTTTGGGCATAGGCAACACCATAATGCAGACATCGCTTAATCCGCTCGTGTCGAACATTATTTCAGGCAACCGCTTAGCAAGTTCGCTCACCCTCGGGCAATTCGTAAAGGCGATAGCCTCTTTCGTGGCTCCGATAATCGCGTCGTGGGGAGCGGTTACTTTCTTTGGCTGGAAAATGTTGTTTCCCATATTTGCCGTTATAAACATATTGGCATTCATTGCCTTGTATTCCACATCCATCCATGAGGAGCCTGTCGCAAAACCCGCAGGATTCGCCGGATGTGTCGGGTTATTGGGAAAACTCCCCGTATTGTTGCTGTTCCTCGGCATAATGTGCCATGTGGGAGTCGATGTGGGGACGAACGTCGCCGCTCCGAAATTGCTGATTGAAAGGGCCGGCATGACAGTCGAGGATGCCGCGTTCGCTTCGAGCGTGTACTTCTTGTTCCGTACTTTGGGCTGTTTGTCGGGTTCTTTCCTGCTTGCCCGTTTTTCGGCGCGCAACTTCTTCATGGTAAGCGTACTGATGATGGTTGCGGGCATGTCGGGGTTGTTTTTCGTGTCCGACGTAATGGCCATGTATGTCTGCATTGCCCTTATCGGTTTTGGAAACTCCAATGTGTTCTCCATTATCTTCGCGCAGGCCTTGAACACTGTTCCGGATAATAAAAACGAGGTTTCCGGCTTGATGATCATGGGTTTGTTCGGCGGAACCTTGTTCCCGCTCTGCATGGGCTTGGCTTCCGATGCAATGGCCACACAGACCGGTTCGGTCATGGTCATGATGATAGGAGTTGTTTATTTGTTATTGTTGACCTTTAAAATCAAACATCAATGAAAACAGTCATAGGATTAGGAGAAGTGCTGTGGGACATGTTGCCCGCAGGCAGGCAGTTGGGAGGCGCTCCGTCCAACTTCGCGTATCACGTTTCACAGTCGGGGTGTAAAGGCGTTGTCGTCAGTGCTGTCGGCAACGATGATTTGGGAAACGACATAATTTCGATGTTGGAAGAAAAAAAACTGCAAAGTTGTCTTGCCCGCGTTGACAAACCCACAGGCATAGTCAGCGTGGAACTTTCGGAAGACAAAATACCCGTCTACGACATAAAACGCGATGTAGCATGGGATTATATCCCTTTCACGGACGAATTGCGTGATTTGGCGCGAAATGCGGACGCTGTCTGTTTCGGTACATTGGCGCAGCGCGGTCCCGTGTCGCGAAAGACAATCCGCAGCTTCATATCTTCGATGCCGGTCGATTCGTTGAAGGTTTTCGACATAAACCTGCGCGGTGATTTTTATGACGCGCAAACCATAATGGAATCGTTGTTGTTATCGAACATATTGAAAATAAACGACGAAGAAATAGTTACCGTAGGCAATCTTTTCGGATATGAAACCAATGAATTGCCCGAAATAGCAACACGGCTGTTGGTCGAGTATAAATTGCAGAACGTGATTCTTACTTGCGGCGCGCATGGAAGCTATGTGTTCGGAAAAGACGAAGTATTGTTCCAACCCACCCCGAAAGTGGAGGTCGTTGATACGGTAGGTGCCGGAGATACTTTTACGGCTGTTTTCGTGGCTTCGCTTTTGCAGGGCAAACCTCTTTCCGAGGCTCATTCCGACGCGGTCAGGCGTTCGGCATATATTTGTACCAAGCCCGGGGCAATGCACCCGTATGATGAGTAAATCAGGTTTCATGCAATTAACAGGTATGACAATATTTGGCAAAATGGAAAAATTATTGGTTTTTGTCGTATCATTATGTTTTTGCATGACTGTCCGTGCTGAATATAATGCAACAGCCGTCATTTATGACGGCAATGGGCAGCGGAGCAACTATTGGGCCAATACCGGCGGGGCGCAGGACGAACCGCTTGTCGAAAAGCCCATGTTGCCCGAAAAAAACGAAGTACCTTACACAACGAACGCCAAATATTTGGAAATGAAGCGCGTGCAGGAAAGAGGGCGCGAATGGCATGGCATAGGCTTCGATCTTTCGGGATTGAACACTACCCTTTCGGCGGGCAACCAGATAGCCATGTGGGTGAAGAAAGACAAGGCGGAAAACGTGCAATTGGAGCTTCAATTCACCGACGGCACATCTGCCGTGTACTCGGATTTGCAGTGGGTAGCCCCGGAGGACGGTTGGAAATACCTCGTTTTCGACTTTTCAGGACAAAGCGGGGATATTCAAGGCAAACAACTTGGCAACATGTTCGTGCAAGTCCACACCGGCGGCAATGACAGACAAACGGCCACAATCTCGGTTACAGGAATAGTGAAGGGGTTCGACTTGAACGACCGTCCCGCACCGCCGTCAAGTACTGTTCCCGTCATAAGTGTCGAGGCGGCAGGGGCTCAAGAGTTTGCTATGACAGAAACCCAGCCCGGAATATTCTTCTGGATGGGCAGTATGGAAGCGGGCGAGTTGCATATAACAATGTCGGGAGAGAGGCTTGTTGCCGGAAGCCCGCACAGGTATAATCCACAAAACAAACCCGATGTCATTCAACTCGTATCTTCCGGCGCAACAGGCGGAGCAGCAGTAAAATTCGGCGAAAAGACGGATGTCATGGTTACCCTCGATTGTTCAATCGAGAATGAAACGAGGCTGATTTTGAATCCATATCCTGAAACCCTGTATATCATAGGAGACGGAATCAGTTCCATGGAAGACTTGATACCTTTTGTGGATAACGGCAACGGGCAGTTCGTGGTGGCGAGATATTTGCCGGCCGGATATAATTTCAAAATATCCACGGGACAGTTGTCGGAATGGGAGCCGAGCTTTGTTTCCGTATCCGTGAACGAAAGCTGTGAAAATGCCTACCAATTTTCGCAATCCGACTTGGGGCGAGCTTGCAAACTGGCATACAGGAACAGTTACGACATAGAAGGGGAGTATGCCGACCCGGTCAAGGATATATGGTTCGAAACTCCCGATATGTCCTTGTCAGGCGGCGCGGAAGGAGTAACTTACAAAATATCGGTGGATTTCTCCCGTGCTTATCCTTATATATTGGTTGAGGAAACATCCGCGATGTCAGTTCGTGTCCAAGACAAGCGCGTAATAATCGAAAACGCCATAGGCGAATACAAGATACAAGGATTGTCCGATGGCGAATATCATGAGGGAATTATACCCGTTGGCGGAACTGTTGACGAACTTGTGAATTGCAATGGCATATACCTTGTGGAAGCCAACGGGCAAAGCAAGCGTGTTTTGGTGTATTGATACAAAATTGCAACGAAATGAAACATTTGTGATATCCGATTAAAAAGCGAAAATTTAAGTTTGCAGCATATTAACCTTTTTAAATATTATGAATATGAAAAAACTTTTCTTTACTACTTTATTAGTTTGTTTCGGTCTTTTGGCAAAAGCCGAATACAATGTTACGTCCGTTATATATGACGGGAATGGTCAGCAGTGCAATTATTGGATAAATAACGGGAACGAACCATCCGAAACCTTGAGGGAAATGGATATGCCTTATGATGGCGGAGTATCCGGAATTTCCAAATATTTGGAGATGACCCGTGTCCAAAATGACGGATGGGGATGGCATGGTATATGTTTCGACCTTTCGGGACTCTATACAAAATTCACGGACGGCAATCAGTTAGCCATGTGGGTTAAAAAGGACATTGCCGAGAATGTACAGGTGGAGTTTAAATTCACGGATGGTACTAATGTGAATTCCGGTTTTGCATGGGTTGATCCCAGCGAAGGCTGGAAATACATTGTTTTCAATTTGTGGGAATTGGGCGATGAATATCAAGAAAAGGAAATCCAAGAAATGTATGTTAAGACACATACGGGCGGATCTGACGGGCAAGTTGCGACCGTGCAGGTTACTGGCATTGTAAAAGGCTTCGATTTGAACGACCTTCCCGAACCAACAGCAGTAGACGAGACTTCTGCTCCTGTCGTTTTTGCAGAAAACGGACGTATTTATTGCGATGGAGATTTTACTGTTATAAATATTGCCGGTCAAGATGTTACGGCACAAAACGGTAACCTCAAAGGCGTTTATGTCGTGATATGCGGGGACAACGCCGCCAAGGTAGTTGTTGATTGACTATGATATGTCATAGCATAGGATTTTTAATGGTTAAACGACAAAAAGGTTTCCCGTAGAGAGGCGGGAAACCTTTTTTGATAGCAGTTAATCTAAAAACTATCCGTTAATCACTATCTTTGACTTCGTCCATTTTCGGCTGCACCTCAGCAATATCAAACAAGTTTGCTATTGCTTTCGGTTTGCACGAAAATTCGGCTTGCACAAAAATTCGCCTTGCACTATCTTTGACTTCGTCCAAGATAGGCTGCACTCGGCATAACAATTTCAAACAAGTTTGATTGTTCTGCCCTCATTTGCACTATCTTTGGCTTCGCCCAAGATAGGCTGCGGCTCGGCAATCCCAAATTCGAGCAAGCTCGATTTGTTATTGCTCTCGCCTTGCACTATCTTTGCATTTAGCTAAGATTGTGTAATATGGGATTTTTCTTGGGTTTGCTTCTCGGTGCTTTGGGGTGGACGCTTTTCGGTCCGATAGGGGCGATAGTGGCCGGCATATTGGGTATGAACGCCAATATAAGCTTGGGCGACGGGAAGGCGGACAATGAACCTTCCGGCGACGGGTTCGCTTCGTACAGAGGTAAGAAGAAACCCGATACCGCGCAAGGCGATTTTACTATGGTGCTGCTTATACTCGTGGCATCAGTAATGAAAGCGGACGGGAAGGTTACCAAGGGCGAATTGGACGAAGTGAAGAAATTCTTGTTGCAATATTTCCGTGGAGACGAAAAATCGTGCTTGGATTGCCTGCAAACCCTCAAATTGATATTGAAACAAGATTACGACTACATACCTGTCTGCGCCCAGATAAGGGACAGGCTGAATTATTCGTCCAAACTCGAACTTTTGCATCTGCTTCTGAAAATTTCGGCGGCCGACGGTTACATGAGCGCCTCGGAATCCGAAGTTATCCTGAACATATCGATGCGTATAGGCATCTCCCCGGCCGATTACCGCAGCATAAAGGCCGCGTACATGTATTATTCTTCGGGAAATTCCCGTTCTTACGGTTCTAACGGGTATTCTTCCGGTTCGTCCGCATCATCGTCCAGGGGGATGAGCCTCGACCTTGCATACCAGATACTGGAAATAGAGCCGGGGGCGGATGAACAGCAGGTAAAAAAAGCCTATCGGAAAATGGCCATGAAATACCACCCCGACAAAGTCAACAACCTTGGCGAAGACGTGAAGGCCTCAGCTGCCGAAAAATTCAAGGCCGTGAACGAGGCGTACCACAAGATAAAGGAAGTCCGTGGGTTCGCATGACATGGTTGCCGTGGAGATTATGGGAAACATACAAGAATGATAAAAACGGAAACAATGGAAAATTTGAAACAACACATCAAGCAAATGCTGTCGAAAGCGGCAGCCCAGTTCGGAAGCCGCCCGTTCAATTACAAACAATTGGCGGCAGCCGCCGGCTTGTCGAAACAGATTGACAAAAAACTGATAGAACAAGCAGTGTCGGAATTGGAACGCTCCGGGGCAATTGAAAAACACGGACGCGCCAAATACGTGAATGTCGTAAAAAGCAACTACGTTGTCGGAATAATCGACCGCAACAGCAATGGCAAATCGCATATCATTCCCGAAGACGGCAGCGATAAGATTTTTGTGGCCGAGCGTAATCTTAAACGGGCCATCAAGGGCGATACGGTTGGAGCGGTCATATACGCTTCCCGGAGCGGACGCCAGCGCGAGGGCGAAGTGGTAGAAATAATCAAACGCGCCCGCGAAACGTTTGTCGGGGTGCTGAGCATACACAACAACGTGGCGTTCGTGGTTGTGGATAACAGGATTCTCACAAACGACATATATGTGCCGATGGATAAGTTGGACGGGGCCAAGGACGGACAGAAAGTGTTTGTCAAGATAGTTTCGTGGCCCGCCAATGTAAAAAATCCCATAGGCGAGATAATCGAAGTACTCGGCGATGCCGGGTCCAACGATACCGAGATGCACGCGATACTTATGGAATACGGATTGCCGTTTTCCTATCCCGAGGACATTGCCGCTTACGCGGACACAATCGATGTTTCCATAAGCAAGGAAGAAATCGCGTCGCGCCTTGATTGCCGCGCCGTGCCTACTTTTACCATCGACCCCAAAGATGCCAAGGATTTCGACGATGCCGTTTCGTGCCGCCGTTTGGAAAACGGCAATTTCGAGGTGGGTGTGCATATCGCCGATGTCTCTTATTATGTGAAACCCGGCGACCCGATAGACAAAGAGGCATACGACAGGGCCACAAGTGTTTATTTGGTGGACCGCACTGTTCCCATGTTGCCCGAGAAACTTTGCAACATGGTTTGCTCGTTGCGTCCCGACGAAGAAAAACTCTGCTATTCCGTGTTGTTCGAGATGAACGAAGAAGCGCAGGTGCTGAAGTCCGCGATTTTGCGCACGGTAATAAAGTCCGACCGCCGTTTCACATACGACGAAGCGCAAGAAGTCATAGAAACAGGCGAGGGCGACATGAAAGAAGAGATTCTGATACTCGACAAATTGGCAAAAAAACTCCGCAAGGACAGGTTCAAGAACGGGGCTATCGCATTCGAACGCTCCGAAGTGAAATTCGAACTCGATTCGAACGGCAAGCCCGTCGATGTTTATTTCAAAGAATCCAAGGATGCCAACAAACTGATAGAAGAATTCATGTTGTTGGCAAACCGGACAGTAGCCGAGCATATAGGCAAGTTGCACGACAAGACGTTTGTTTACCGCGTACACGACGAACCCGACCAGACCAAACTTGCGAATCTGGCACAATTCATAAAGCAGTTCGGTTACAAGTTGAAGGCATCTGGCAAACGCAGGGAGGTGTCTTCGTCTATCAACCGCCTTTTGGACAGTGTGGATGGCAAGCGTGAGCAGAATTTGATAGAAACCGTCGCCATCCGCTCAATGGCCAAAGCGATTTACAGCACGGACAACATAGGCCATTACGGTCTTTCATTCGATTATTACACGCATTTCACTTCACCGATACGCCGCTATCCGGACATGATGGTACATCGTTTGCTGGCTCTTTACGACCAAGGAGGCAAAAGTGTCTCCAAAGCCGAATACGAAGAGTATTGCAAACATTGTTCCGCGCAGGAGCAACTTGCGGCATCTGCAGAACGGGCCTCTGTCAAATACAAGCAGGTCGAATACATGGGCGATAAAAAAGGACAGGTTTTCGCGGGAGTCATTTCCGGCGTTACCGAGTGGGGGCTGTATGTCGAGATTTCATGCAACAAATGCGAGGGCATGGTGTCGCTTCGCGATTTGGACGACGATTATTACGTTTACGATGAAAAGAATTATTGCATAGTGGGCAAACACAGTAAACGCAGGTATCGTTTGGGCGACGAAGTCAATATTATGGTAAGTAAAGTTAATTTGGATAAAAAACAGATGGATTTTGTGATAGTAAATCCATGAGTTTGTTAGTTTCGCAACAGAAAAACACGGAATATGGAAGTTAAAGTAAAAATAGTGAACAAGTCCAAGCATCCGTTGCCTTCATACGCTACTGCTTTGTCGGCCGGTATGGATTTGAGAGCGAATCTGGCGCATACGATAGAAATATCTCCCATGTCGAGGGTTCTCATTCCCACGGGATTATTCATCGAACTGCCCGCCGGTTACGAAGCGCAGATACGCCCGCGCAGCGGCATGGCCCTGAAAAAAGGCGTTACCGTTTTGAATACCCCCGGCACTATCGATGCCGATTACAGAGGAGAAATTTGCGTGATATTGATAAATCTTTCTTCCGAGACGGTGCAGATAGAAGACGGGGAACGCATTTGCCAGATGGTTGTCGCGCCACATGCCGTTGTCGGTTGGGAAGAAGCAGGAACCTTGTCGTCCACCGGGCGCGGAGAAGGAGGTTTCGGACACACCGGAGGAAAATGAAGATTCCCGCATCGCATAAAATAACGGCGGTTTTTATCGCCCTGTTGTTTTCTCTTCCAGCATTTGCCGTAAAAAAACAAATGCGGGCGGACAGTCTGTATACTTTCGAGTTCGACAGCCTGTTTGTAGATGCCGTGTGCCTGCGTATGGCCGGCAATGACAGTGCCGCATTGGAAGGATTCCGACGTTGCTATGAATTGAATCCGGGCAGCGCGGCAGTAAACTACGAAATAGGCAGCCTGAAATTGCAAGGCGGAAAAGAACATGCCGACGAAGGGCTGCGATACATGAAAAGGGCGGTGGATAACGACCCCGGCAATTATTATTACTTGACCATCCTTGCCCGCCTTTATTACCAATACGGTAAAGCGGACGATGCGGTTACCGTGTATAACCGCATATTAAAGCAATTTCCCGACCGCGACGAGCCCATATACGATTTGGCTTTGCTGTACAACGGCATGGGCGAGTACCGCAAATCCAATGCCATGGCCGACAAGTTGCTGCGCCGCATGGGATGGAGCCGGCAGTTGTTCTTCCTGAAAGCCCGCAATTTCATAAGCATGGGAGACGACAAATCCGTGCTTAAAATCATGGACGACTATATAGAAGACAACCCGCTGGATTATTCCATGTGGGTGTACAAAGGCGATGTGGAAATGGAACTCGGGCTGATGGACGCGGCTCTTTCGAGTTTTGAAAAATCAATGGAGATTTCCCCCGGAAACGGGGAAGCCCTCATGTCCCTCTGCAATTATTACGATGTCCAGCGCAATAGCCGGAAGGTGGAGGAATATTTGGCAAAAATCTTCGCTTCCAAGGATGTCGGTTTTGAAACAAAGGACAAATACATGCGCGCTGCCGTGTTATATTGGCGAGGAGACACTGCTGCGGCAAGCAAGATGGAATCTTCATACAAGGCGATGGTCGAGGCCGACAGGCAGAATTACCTGACGCATCTTGCATACGCCCGCTTTCTTAACATGGCTTCGAGGCAGGATGAAAGCATAGACGAGCTGCGGACCGCCATATATCTCGAACCGTCGTGCATGGATTGCTGGAAGCTTTTGTTAAAAGGCGCGATAGACAAAAATGACGAGAAACTGGCTTCCGAGGTGTTGTCGGATGCTGTCGACGCGATTCCCGATTCCCCGTTATTCCATTTTTACAAGGGAACACTGGCTTATTTCATGCAACAGCCCGATTCCGCCTTGGAAAGTTTATTGCTGGCCGACAGCCTTCTTGTGAAAAATACCGAATCGCGGACGCATATCGACTCGTTGGACGCTGCCGCCATGTACAGCCTGCTGGGGGAGATATATCATAATCGCGGCGACGAGGAAAAAACGTTGTACTACATGGGCGAGGCGTTGCTTTACAATCCTTACGACCTCGTAAGTATGAACAATTACGCTTATTATTTGGCCGTTTACAACCGCAAATTGGACGACGCTGAAAAGTTGAGTTTCGTAACTGTCAAGCGCGAGCCACTGAATCCCACATTTTTAGACACCTACGCATATATCATGATGAAGCGCGGGGATTACAAGAGCGCGTATTTTTACATCATGCAGGCGTTGGAGTACGACGACAAGGAAAATCCCAATGCAGAGATATTGGAGCATTTGGGGGACATACAGTATTTTATGGGACAGGTTCAAAACGCCGTTTCCACATGGCGCAAGGCAAAAGACAGCGGCAGCCCCAACCCGAAATTGGATGATAAGATAAACAGCGGACAATATGTCGAATAAACAAAAAAGATTTTTGTCAAGGGCATGTCTTGTGATATGCCTTGTCCTGCCGTTCGCGATGTTGCAGTCGTGTAAGACCAAGCAGCCGGCAGCGGAACCGGCCGCCGGGCAGCAGGAAATTTCCGACTTGACTACATTGGAGCAAAGGCACAAGAATTTCCGGAATCTGACCGCAAAGGCGGAAGTGTCTTTCGGCGGGTCGGTATTTTCGTTATCGGGGACGCTGCGGCTTGTACCCGACAGTGCCATGATGATTTCGGTGCAACCTGTTTTCGGTATCGAAATGGCGAGGGTTTTGTGTACGCAGGACAGTATTTTCGTGGTGAACAAATTCAATAAGAACTATTTTTCCGCATCGTACAGCGATATATATTCCAAAGGCGGGCTTGACTTGCAGATGATACAAGGCCTGTTCTGCAATATGCCGTGGGGATTGTCGCAAGGAGATTTTTCCATGTCCCGTTACGACCGTAACAGTTACGTGGTAACGTCCGACGGCGGGATAGAAAGCACTTTCCTTATCGATGACGAGGGCAGCGTATTGCGTACCACGGTTGAAAACAGGGCCAGGAACCTCTTCCTTCTTGCCGAATATTCGGATTTCATGCCGGTAAAGCAAAGGGGCGACTACCCATTGCAAACCAAACTCGTATATTCCGACGGTAAAAACAACATAACGGTTTCGGTACGGACTTCAAGTGTTACCTTCGACAGGAAAGTCAATGTCGGCATATCCATTCCTTCCGGCTATAAAAAGGCAGGGCTGGAAGACCTGATGAAACTTTTACCCTTCTGACAACGATGAAATTAAAGCTCATAATATTATTGTCCGTGCTGGCGGCTTTCCCGTCCGTGGTTTTCTGCCAGTCGATGGAAGAGTTGCAACAGCGCAAGAAGCAGGCCGAAGAAAACCTTAAAATGACTTCGGGGCTTATAAGCGAGACACAGGAGACGACAAAAAAAACTTTGTCGCGAGTCAATCTGCTTACAGCCGAAATAAAAGAACGCAGGGTCATTATCAATTCGCTTAATGCAGAACTGAGCGCGATCAACCGCAACCTTTCCCAGCTTAGGGCCGATGCCGCAGCCAAGCAGAAAGAGTTGGATTATTTGAAGGAGGAATATGCCAAGATGGTATATCATCAATATTATAACAAAAACGATTTCAATTGGCTGATGTTCATATTGAGTGCCGACGACCTTGCCCAAAGTTACCGCCGGTACCGTTATATGCAGCAGTATACCGAATATTGCACCCGCAAAGTGGAGGAAATAGAACAGGCACGTCGCGAGTTGGACGAAAAATTGGAAGAGGTTGAAAAGACCCGTTTGGCCCGCACGGAAGTCCTGTCGCAGCGCAGGAACGAAAATACGAAATTGCAATCGGAGAAAAACAAGCAAAACAAACTTGTGAAACGACTGCGCAGCAAGGAAAAGGAATTGCGCGCCGAGCTTAAAAAGCAGCAGAAAGTGGCCGACGAACTTAACCGCCGCATAGAAAAACTAATCGCGCAGGAAACGGAGAAATCTGCCGGAGGCAAAAAAACAAGCGACGGGGGAAAACAGTACGCTCTCACGAAAGAAGAACAACTCGTTTCCGGCAATTTCGAGAAAAACCAGGGGCGTTTGCCCTGGCCCGTCGAACGCGGGGTCGTGGTGGGAAGTTTCGGTTTGCAGCAACATCCCGTCTTGCAGCACGTAACGATAAACAACAAGGGCATATACATACAATGTCCTCCCGGTTCGGCAGCCCGTGCGGTGTTCGAGGGCGAGGTTACCCAATGCTTCGCCATTCCCGGCAGCAACAACATAGTGATAATAAAGCACGGACTTTATCGTACCGTTTATGCCAACCTTGGCAAGGTTACGGTGCATCCCGGCGACAAGGTCAGCGCGAAACAGTCGATAGGCACTGTATATTCCGACCCCGAGGAAGACAACAAGACCGAACTATATTTCCAAGTCTGGAAAGACAAGTCCATTAACAATCCCGAGTTGTGGTTGGCGAAATAGCAGAATGATAAATAAAAAACGCTCCAAATTCTTGGAGCGTTTTTTATTGGTTTGTTGCAGATTAAAACTCCGCATTGTTCGGAGTCCTTGGGAAAGGAATCACGTCGCGGATGTTTGCCATGCCGGTAACGAAAAGCAGCAAGCGTTCAAATCCCAAGCCGAAGCCTGAATGTGGGGCAGATCCCCAGCGGCGCGTGTCGAGATACCACCAAATATCCTTTTCGGGCACGTGCATTTCTGCTGCGCGCTGTTTGAGTTTCTCGTAATCCGCTTCGCGTTCCGAGCCTCCTATGATTTCTCCTATTTTCGGGAACAATACGTCCATTGCGCGGACGGTTTTGCCGTCATCGTTCTGTTTCATGTAGAACGATTTTATTTCTTTCGGATAATCTGTCAAAATTACAGGGCATTTGAAATGTTCTTCCACCAAATAACGTTCATGCTCGGATTGCAAATCCATGCCCCAGCCTACGGGGAACTCGAATTTATGTCCCGCAGCCTTTGCTTCTTCCAAAATCTTCATGCCGTCGGTGTAGGTCAGGCGGATGAATTTTTTATCCAAAACCGATTCCAAACGGCCGATCAGTTCGTTGTCGTACATCTTGCACAAGAACTCCAAATCTTCGCGGCAGTTGTCCAAAGCCCATTGCACGCAATACTTTATGAACTCTTCCGCCAAATCCATATTGTCTTCGATGTCGTAGAAGGCCATTTCCGGCTCTATCATCCAGAACTCCGACAAATGGCGCGGGGTGTTCGAGTTCTCGGCACGGAATGTGGGGCCGAAAGTGTAAATTTCGCCCAAAGCCAAAGCACCGAGTTCCCCTTCCAGCTGTCCTGATACCGTGAGGCTCGTCTGTTTGCCGAAAAAGTCGTGCGAGTAATCGATCGACCCGTTTTCGTTTTTCTTCAAGTCGTAGAGGTTGAGCGTTGTTACCTGGAACATCTGTCCGGCACCTTCGCAATCCGAGGCCGTTATCAACGGGGTATGGAAATAATAAAACCCTTTTTCGTGAAAGAACTTGTGAATGGCGATTGCCATGTTGTGCCTTATGCGGAATACCGAGCCGAAAGTATTCGTGCGCGGACGCAGGTAGGCTATCGAGCGGAGGAATTCCAAAGTGTGCCCTTTCTTTTGCAAGGGATAAGTATTCGGGTCGGCAGTGCCGTAAATTTCGATTTTATCGGCTTGGATTTCAACGCTCTGTCCGCTGCCCATAGATTGGGCCAAAGTTCCTTCGACTCCGATACATGCGCCAGTGGTAACAGGTTTGAGTTCTTCATCGTTGAATTTGGCCATGTCCAGCACAATCTGTATGTTGGAAGCGCACGAACCGTCGTTCAAAGCCACGAACCCAACGTTTTTGTTTCCCCTGCGGGTCCTGACCCATCCTTTGAGTATTACTTTTTCACCGAAGGAGTTTTTTTTCAAAGCCTCGGCAACCTTGATGCGTCCCTTGATTCCCATAATGCGTTTGTTGTTTGGATTATTGCTGTGCAAAGATAGTGCAAGGCGAATTTTTGTGCAAGCCGAATTTTCGTGCAAACCGAAAGCAATAGCAAACTTGTTTGATATTGCTGAGGTGCAGCCGAAAATGGGCGAAGCCAAAGATAGTGCAAATGAGGGCAGAACAATCAAACTTGTTTGAAATTGTTATGCCGAGGATGCCATATTCGAGCACGTGATACACAACATACTGTTCCCGGATACAAGGTATGTTAATCAAACGACAAAGGCGGGGGTCATATCAAATCCCCACCTTTATCGTTTATAAGGTAGTGCCCATTCACCAAAGGGGAATTGATTCGCCGTTCCCCAAATCCAATTTCGCACTTGGGAACCCCAAGGCTTGGAATACCTTGCATATTGTCGGCAGCTGGATGATTCCGCGTCCGTGTTCCAATTTGGAAATCTGTGATTTCTTGACTCCCACTCTATCTCCAAGCTCGGTTTGCGACAGATTTAACCGCTTGCGGTTTTCGCGTATCGCTTCGCCTACCATGTATGCCTGTACTTCCTTTTTGAGTTCGGCTTCCATAGCGTCCCTTTCAGGAGTGCCCACCGGACCCCAAAGGACATCTTTCATATCGTCCGCGTCCCTATATTCTGAACGTTCGTTTTTCATTGCTGCCTCCTTTTGTCATAGTGTTCTTTCATTAATTCTTCCGCTTTCCTTATTTCCTTCAAAGGTGTTTTCTGGGTTTTCTTTACTATGCCGTGGGTTACTATTATTATCGCTCTTTGTGTTTCGTCCCAAAAGGCAAAAAGGCGGTAACATTTGCCACCAAACAGCGTCCTGAATTCCCAAATTTCCGTATTTTCAAGCTTCTTAAACAGTTCGCTGTCAATTATTCCTTCTTCAACCTTGAAAATATTAAAGTATATCTTTTGTTGAACTTTCGTATCCAAGGCATCCAAGAATTCTTGTGCCAGCTTACCTATCCTCACTTTTAATTTCATGCTGCAAAGTTATAAAAAGTTTTCTTATAAGTAAACTTTTCCTATTCGAAAATCATCTTTCTTGTGTTTCGTCGTAACTGTCGGACTTTTGCCTTGTATTGGCAACAAAGGTCTTGTTCGAGCCTTTTAGATTTATTTCCCCTCAAGTTTTCCCAATCACCGTTCGACTTTTTATTTGCTGGTTGCAAAATATTTGCTACATTTGCCGTTGAAGTCATAATCGAAAGGCAAATGGAGAGTTTCGGAACTAACAGCTCCGAAATTCTCTGTTTTTATTGTCTTTGCCAATCAATAACGGCAATGAGCAGTATAAACGGAAATATAATCTTAAAACAACAGATACAGACATGGCAGTAACTTACATGACCGAAGAGGGTTACAAAAAAATGATGGAAGAGATAACCCGTCTGGAAACAATCGAACGTCCGAAAATTTCCAAACAGATAGCCGAGGCACGCGACAAGGGCGACTTGTCGGAGAATGCCGAATACGATGCGGCGCGTGAGGCACAAGGGTTATTGGAATTGAAAATATCACAGTTGAAAAACACCGTGGCGAATGTCCGTATAATAGACGAGTCGCAGCTGAATGCCGGCATAGTCCAGATTTTGAGCAAGGTAACCATACAAAATACCAAGAACAAGCAAAAAATGACCTATACGCTCGTTTCCGAAGCGGAAGCGAATCTCCGTGAGGGGAAAATGGCGGTGAACACACCTATCGCCAAAGCCCTTATAGGCAAGAAAAAGGGCGACAAGGTTACGGTTTCCGTACCCTCCGGCCAAATGGAGTTCGAGATAATGGAAGTAGGTTTTTAAAAAAACTACTTCCATTATCTCTTCATTTAATTATACGGCCTATCGGCCGGCGGCCCGTGGCCGCTTGCCTACGGCGTAGGTTTCTAAAAACCTGCTTCCATTATCTATTTATTCTAATAATTATACGGCCTGCCGGCCGGCGGCACTTGGCCGCTACATTATCCATTTATTTAAACCATAGAAAACAATGGCAACAATTTTCAGCCGCATAGTGGCAGGTGAGATTCCATGCTACAAGGTTGCGGAAGACGACAAGTTTTTCGCGTTTCTGGATATTAATCCGATGGTAAAAGGACATACTCTTGTAATTCCCAAGCAGGAAGTGGATTATATTTTCGACTTGTCCGATAACGATTTGGCGGCCATGCAGGTGTTTGCCAAAAAGGTGGCTTTGGCAATAGGCAAGGCTTTCCCGTGTAAAAAAGTGGGGCAGGCCGTGCTCGGATTGGAAGTTCCCCATGCTCATATCCATCTCATTCCCATGCAAAGCGAAGCAGATATGCTATTTTCCAACCCTAAACTCAAACTGTCGCCCGACGAATTTACCGAAATAGCGTCGAAAATATCGGCGGCAATGTAGTTGTTACAGGCTGCGGTTGTCTTATCCCATGTAATAAATCGCGTTAGCGATTTATTACCGCCCCTAAGTAGGCTACACCTTATATTTATTATACTGTGGAGCTATCGTTGCGCCAATGCTGAAACGCCACTAACCACTGTAAAAAACGTTGCATATTGCTGAATTTCCGCGATAGCCGGCACCGGACATCGAAACCCGAAACTAACCACTATCCACTATTCACTAACCACTAATTATGCAGATAGCCAACATATCATTTCCCGAATATCCCGTTTTCCTTGCACCGATGGAGGATGTTACGGATCCGTACTTCCGCCTTATGTGCAGGCAGTTCGGAGCGGACATGGTTTATACCGAATTTGTCTCGGCTGATGCCTTGATACGTGGAGCGGGGCGCACCGGGCAGAAATTGGAACTCGGGCGCGATTTGCGCCCCGTCGCGGTGCAGATTTATGGCAAGGACGTGGATTCCATGGTCGAAGCCGCCAAAATCGCCGAGGCTGCCGGTCCCGACATCCTGGACATAAATTTCGGTTGTCCTGTCAAAAAGATTGCGGGAAAAGGCGCGGGCGCGGGGCTTTTGCGCGACATACCCCGCATGTTGGACATAACCCGGGCGGTTGTAAAGGCAGTTTCGTTGCCAGTTACCGTCAAAACCCGCCTTGGTTGGGACGCTTCCGAAATCATAATAACCGAACTTGCCCCGCGCCTGCAAGATTGCGGTATTGCAGCGCTCACCATCCACGGCCGCACCCGGGCGCAGATGTATACGGGCGATGCCGATTGGTCGCCTATTGCCGCCGTTAAAGCCGATCCGCGCATACGCATCCCCATAATCGGCAATGGCGACATCACCACTCCCGCCCGTGCCAAAGAATGCTTTGACCGCTACGGGGTCGATGCAGTCATGGTCGGTCGCGCAGCCATAGGCCGTCCGTGGGTTTTCCGTGAAATAAAAGACCTGTTGGAGGGCAATCCGTCCCCGGAGGCTTTTACGCCCGCCCGCCAGATGGAGATTCTCAAACGGCAGGTCGCCGACAGCATTGAATTCTTGGGCGAAAGGCGCGGCATACTCCATGTACGCCGCCACATAGCTGTTACCCCGCTTTTCAAAGGCATTCCCAATTTCAAATCCACAAAAATCAGGATGCTCCGTGCCGAAACCATGGCGGAATTGTTCTCCATCTTCGACGAAGTAGCTGCTTTCCTTAATCCACCGCAAGTGCACAGTCGTCCGGAGGCCGACTGCTTTACATGCGGTTACGCATAAGGAAACTCACGCACTTCGGCGTGAGTTTCAGTGCTACAAGCTATGCTGTTCTCATAATCCACCGCCAATGCGCTATTGTTATATTTTTACGCATGAACAAGTTACGCTGTCAGTATACTTTCTGTCAGTCTTTTGAATTCGGCTATGCTGTCTTCTGTCTCGTGGTGTTTCTTCTGATTGGCGATGTATCCCGTAATCTTGTTAACATGAGAGACTGAGCAGGATGCTGCAAAATATGATTTGTTCCAACCTTGATAATCAGGAAACCTTTCGGGATGGTTTCTAATAAAATAATTAGTTGAGATTTTAAGGTTGTGTACAAAATCCGCCATGCACGAACTTGCCGGTATTTGGATTAGCATGTGAATATGGTCTGGCATTCCTCCAATGCGATATAAAACGCATTCATTCCGCTTGCAATAATTCCATATATATCGGTACAAGTCTTTTTCGCTTTCGTGTTTTATTGCAGCAATGCTGTACTTTGTCCTGAATACAATGTGGTATAGCAATTTAGTATGGCTCATGACGGTTAAGAATTAAGATGCTGCAAAGTTACAAAAAAAGAACCTGCCTCGATAGAGGGCAGGTTCTCTAATGCGTAACCGCATGTAAAGCAAATGGGCGAAGCACGTTTGCGCACTTGCGGTTACAAGAAAGGCAGGGGCATCCTTTTCTGCGCCACTCTTTCCACCGCAAATGCGCTATCGCTTTACTTATAGATATACTCCTCTACTAAAAAATCTTTCTTGCTTGTTGCGAAAGTTATAAATAATGTTTACATTTGGCAGGGTTGATTGCACGTTGTGCCTTTTTTATGGGCGCAGTCGGCAACTTGCTGAAAATCAAAGTACTATGTAAGAAGCAATTCCTTCCTCTTTTTGCGTTGGATTGGTTTTCTGGTATTGTTGCTGCCTTTGGCGTATTTGTCCGTTGTGTACAAATACGTTGGCGGAAGAGTTTTTAACAATTGCAGATGTCTTTTCCTGCGGTTTTTCCGGACCTTATTAAACGAAATTAATACAAAAACATATCAAAGATGAGTAAACGTTACTCTTTATTTAAAGGTGCAGGCGCTGCAAGCATACGGCGCTTGGGTGTATTGTTGGCAATGCTGTTGTCCACGGCGTGGTATAGCGTGTCGTATGCCGATGCAGGATTTCAGGATACAAATACAATGGATTTAAAAATCAATACGGATGCCAAAGGTGCGTATTGGTTGTATTACCCTGAAAACAATGCTGATAGTAAGCGGTTCGAGACAGGTAACGGAATTTGGCAAGAAACGTATGAAGAACCTGTTGACCTTGGGGATGTTACAGCATTCACTATTGTCCGTCCAGCAGTAACGATGTGGGCGAATGACAATACAGCCATCAATTCTGTAAGTTTCCGATATCAGTTAAGGGATCAGTCCAATAATATCGTAGGAGGTAGTTCCAGAGACTGGAACATGAATAGTAATCATGTGACTTATGCGCAAGATGGAACTATTGAATATGCTGCAAATATAAATATTGATGTTATCACAACGTTTAATTTGTCAAGTTCGCCAGGTCAATATACATTGGAATTTTGGTTAAAGGCAAGCACCAGTGCTGGCGACAAGTTTTTGAACAACCAGGATCAAAACTATAAAATCACTTTCACCATCCCGCAGCAAGGTCCTGTTTTCAATCCTTCTGAAACAACGATGTATTTCGGCAATGTGCCTTACGGCAAAGACACGGTGTCCACGGTGCATTTCGAGTATAACGGAAGTACGCCGTTGAGCGGAAACACCGAAACCGAGGCGGGAATCAGTTTCGGTTCGAGAGGTGCGTTCTTTGAGTTTGTCGACATAGGCAACAACGGCACGGACGGCTGGATTACCTACCGTTTCCGTCCCGACGAAACCAATAGCAACAAGTCGTTTACAAACGAGACGCATCGTATTTCCTTGACCAAGGACGATGAACCCCTTACTGTGATTTTCAACGCTTCTTCGTTTACCCCGCTTATTGCGGGCAGCCGCGAGCCGGTACGCGCACAGTCGATAGCCGAGTTAAGCGGTGCGATAATGTATACGGGTTGTAACACCATTGAGGAGTACGGCGTATACTATTCGACCGACCCGGGCTTTTTCGATAGCGCGACGAATACGGTCGACATGTCAAAAAGCCAAGTAGCCAATGTGACGGGAGTCAAGTTTGGAGATCCGGTCGATAATTTGAAAGTTACCGTAGACGGTTTGATGTCCGGTACCACCTATTATTATATATGGTACATGAAAGATTCCGCCGGACAAACCACCTTCGATGCCGTGTTGAACTTCACCACCAACGAGGGAGATTACCGTCTTGCCGTCAATGATGCGGTTGCAGGCACGGAAACTTATTACGGTTTCATATACGAAGGCGAAGCAATCGACGGGTCGAATGATAATATCACCAATGGTTACGTACAATATTGGTTGTCGTGCACGCCGAGCCAGACATACCGCCTGCAATTCAATTATATGCACGAAGACAGGACTTACGAATGGATAGACGTTCCCAGCCAAAGCGGGACGATTCCTTCCACGTTCTCGCAAAGTTACGTGCGCATATACGGTACGGATCTTGTCAAAAACAATTCGGCGTATGCCAATGCCAGGCTTTCCGTTCCCGAACAAAGAGAAGTCCCTGCTGCGGACTATACATATAATGTATATTTCACAAAAGCCGACGGTTCGGCCGTAACAGGCAAAGACCGCAGTGATTTGGTCATGACGGTTACCGGTGCCGAATCGGACACCATCAAAGGCGGGCTGAGCGGGACATTCGCGCAATTTCCGGAGGGTTCCCAATACAGGGTTGAGCGCGTGTACAAGAATCAACCCGATGTGGCTTGCGAAATAGGCAGCGGGGCCGTCCCCGAAGATTTTACCGGCCCGGTTTCCACCGACGTGGTGCTGAACGTTACCTATACGGGCGGCGACCTTGCTCCAGAATTTTCAATATCGCGCGATTTGTGGGTATATACCAACGATAATGCAACGGGAACTACGCAAACTCCCGAAAACACAATGGCGGGCGTGGCTTGTACAAACGGCGAACAAGGCCAAGCTGCCGATTATTCGTTGATATGGCAGTTGAGTTCTCCTGAAAACACTATAGATGTAGGAAACTATCAGATCAGGACCGGTAACAGTTCCGAGCCTTTGCAGTCGTGGAATACGCAATGGAGCTATAACAATGGCAATAAAGACGGCTATGTATGCTATTGGTATGATAGCAACAGCAACATGACATATATGGATGTGATTGCAAGGGAAGGCGATGTTGCCAAGCTGCGGCTTACGTTCTTGAGCGCCGATGGAGCGCAAGTAGCTTCATACGACATGGTGAAAGTAGAGGGAAGCAATCATGTCTATACTTATGACTTAAGCGACCAGACATTACCTGAAAATGCCGTCAACGTTACAGTTTACGGAATGCAGGTATATAATAATAACGCTTATGGAGCAATTCATGCTGCAACAATCCCTGTTTCGGGCATAACCGGCGGAGAGTTCACATACGACCTTGCAGCCAACTGCCTCACAGTTGAAATTTCCGGCTTGCAATTCGCAGGCGAGGCAGGGCAGGAAATCCAAATAGGCGAAGACAACAAAGTAACCCTCTGTGTTGAAAACATCAACGAAAGCGGTTCGGTTCTTGCCGATCAATACAGCGTGGTGCTCACCGACAACAAGACGGGCCGCCCCATGCCGTTCGACGGGCAAACAGAAGACATCGCGGCCGGTGGCCAAGTTTGTCTCACCACGGTAGATCCTTTGGAAAACCTGAACAACTACAACCTCAAAGCGGAATTATTGTTCGGCGGGGCTCTCGTGGATGAAGCTTCTTTGGAAAATTGCCTCCGTCCCGAAGGCGACACGATTTATTACACCATTGACAACACCCTGACGTATGATGATGCCTGCGCTTTGCAATTCTGTACCATCGGTGCGGCAATGGCCGACTTGAAGACGGACGAGAATTATTATGATGCCGGCTCGAAGAACCTGCTTAAACACATAGTGTTCAAAATCGTTGGCGGTAACGGCGACTATGTAGGGGAAACCGATAACGATGTTAGCGGCGGCGACGTCAATACAAAGGTGAACATGATTTCCGATATTAACAACGGGGATGAACCCGCCGACGGATACAAGGTGTTCATAATGCGCAATGCCGATTATGAAAATCCGCAGGTCGGCAAACCTGTCGTAAACCATGTCGTAATCCGCAATTCGCGTAACGTCCAACTATTGTTCCTCGATATTCAAGGTTATACCAAGAATACGACTTCTTATGACAATGCCATAGACATAGATAATGGTTCCAAATCGTGGCTGGCAACTCCCAAGGCCGGGGATTATGCAAATGGGCGAATACAAATCCGCTTCTGCGATATTTCGTCCATGGGCTTTACCTGTGTGCACTTGTCGGCATACGACGATGTGCTTTTCGAAGAAAACCGTATAACCGCGAACATCGATCCCGATTATACCAATCCCAATAACCAGCGCGATTGGGGTTCGTCCGTAAAATTCATACGGTGTAGCAATGTCAAATTCCTGCGTAATACGTTCCGAGGGCAGCACATAACCAATATTTGGTTGCAAGAATGCGAAAACGTGCTTGTAATGAACAACGTGTTCTGGACAGAGAACGAGCAGGCCATAGACGCAGGCGGAAACTCCGTGGCAATGATACGTTTGATGTCGCAAGACAACGTGGGTAGCGGAAATGTCCCCCTGCCGGTAAACAACATAGGCATATATTACAATACGTTTTATATTTCGGCGACCAATGTTCCCGAGCGTGCGGATTTCTTGAAGTTCGGTGGAGATGTAAGTTCACAGAACGGTCGTGCATCTTCTTATAGCTTGATTGATTTCAATTACAACAACTGCTACAGTATGGATCCCGACCAATTGTCGAGAAGCGGAAACCCGTTGTGGGATGGTCAAGGCACGACAAATGTGGATGTACGTTACAATAACTTCTGGACCGTTGCCGAAGGCGATTTGTCAGAGCAGGGAATGCGAAGTTCTCTCTCGATTTATGCCATACCCGAGGGAACGGGAGAGAAGGAAGACGACGTGGTCTACAACATCAATGTCCCCGCGCAGATGTGCTCTACCGCCAACGACAACCCCGACGGTTTGGTTGTCCGCGGTACGGGCCTGAATCTCGGTAAAACAATCGAGGGCGACATTTCCGGCCAAGGTGCGGAAGAGTTGAACAATGACCGGCTCTATCCGGCTGTGGGTGAGAAGGATGGTGTCCGTCCCTATAAGGCGCAAAAAGGCTGGACACTCGGGGCATACCAGCAAAGCGATGCACGTCAGCCGCTCGGTACAATCTATTGGTTCGGCGGCAGCGACGACATCACCGGCCAAGCTTGGGACTTGCGTTCCAACTGGCGTTGCTACGACATGCAAACCCGGGCTTTGCGCCAGGTTGACTGTTTGGATACGTTCTCCGATACCTTGTTGGTCATAGTTCCCGCTCCGAACTCCACCCGCTTCCCTGTCCCCGAAGGTGGCGTGAAATCTTATCCGCGCATACCTACGGCGTTCGACAATGCCGGTGGCGAGCGAGATACAATTTCCAACAATGCCTACACCCTCGACGAGTATGTGCAGGCAGGTCTCGGAATGAAAAACTACGAATCGGTAATGGCAGACAAACCTTGGTATTTCAAGACGATTTATATTGAATACGGTGGTTCGCTGCTCTTTGCCAACTATTTGTACAACAAAGAAACTGGCAAACGTCATTATGACGGTGCATCTGCTTCTTATCTTGGTCCACGCAATGTATGGGGCCTGACGGGTGCAATGATACAACCGTTCGTTGATTATAACAGTGCGGACAGGACGCATTCCGATGATGTGCGCATGGTGAAATCCTCCGATTATTATTTGAATTTAGAGCCGCAGGTTTATATGCGTTATGCTGATGTGGTGCAATCGGAAGGCCAAGTAAAATGGACTCGTTCCTTCCCCGACATGGATGTGGAAATCGAGCCGGGAATGCAATTCGCAATATACTTGTCGCAATTGTATGGTTTATTTGGAATGTCGGATAATGAATATGCCGAATGGACAGGTAAGACGCAATTTATCGACCATGCAAATACTCCGATTACGTATAATCTCTACGGTAGGTTTGCGGCGGAAGCCGCGTTGCCTTATTACAAGAATTTGGCACCCGGGGAATACAACTTGCTGAACAACTATTTGCCGGCCAACCTCTCTGTCAAGGAGATACTGAAAGCCCCTGATGTGGAAGAAGTCAAGTATTATGTTGCGGGAACAAACGGCATGATGGGGTCGTTCGTGGATATTTCCGATGCTACGGTGCAGCAAGGCGATTCTCTTATCTATCCCAAAAACGGATTCCTTGTAAAAGGAAAGGATTTGACCGAGTTGCGGATAACCGACAATATGGTAAGCAATTCGCATGCGCAGATTTACAACTTGCGCAACATGGCGGAGACATATCCATACGTGTCAGTGGTAGCAAATAATGATGATACTCCATACGGGTCTCAAATATCCGTTGAGGTTAATCCCAATGTGAATTCCTATAATTTCGAAGAATTTGCCAAAGACAAGTTGTTCCAAGGAACACCTGAAATGTCTTACGTGCCAGATGTTTACATAATGATGGGCGAGGGTTACGATGAGGTGGTTTCCGTGCCGGATGCTGAAACGGTTATTCCGTTGGGTGTGCGTGTGCGCGAAAAAATGGATTTGAGTTTCTATGTAAGATATATCGATGGAATAAACGAAGTATGGTTGGAAGACCGTGCGACTGCCGCTTTCTATGATGTGGCAAACTATAAAGGTACGATACGTGGTTTGGAACCTGCCGATTATCAAGGACGCTTCTATTTGCACCTGTCTTCAAATTCGGAGGAAGAAGATCCTGATGAAGAAGAGAATCCCGACATCGACGTTCCGACTGACGTTGAAGAAACAACGGCAGCAAGCGGCATAGACATATTCAATACGGCGGAAGTGATAACTGTAAGTTCCACATCCGATATTGCCTTGTCGGCCGTTTATGTTACCGACATGGCGGGCAGAACCCGCAGTTATAAAGCTTCCGGCAACTATGTCCGCATAGTTACCGATCTTGTTCCCGGTGTGTATGTGGTCAATGCCGTGGGCGATAAGGAAAGCACGGAGCGGAAGATAGTAGTCAAGTAATTTATAAAGTCCGGGGCAATCAACATGCCCCGGCTTTTTGTAGATTTTTCACTAAAATCTGAAATAATATTGTCGAAAGTTTGCGGTTGTTATTTAAAACCGTATATTTGCAACCGTAAACCGTTACCGCTGTATGAAAAAGACTTTTTTAATATCGCTTTTCCTGCTTTTCACCTCATCGGTGTTTGCAGTGTCTATACCCGGCGGTGGTTTGGGTACGGAAGATAATTTTTCCGATAACTATTTTTATTTTGAAGGAATAGGGTTGCGTTCCATGGATCAAGTCGGAAATAGTCCGTTTAAACCCGGTACGACTGGTGAAATAGCAGAGACATGGGAAGGAACTTGGGACACCACAGGTGGAGGAGGAACATCGGCGGTTGAAGCTATGCGAATGTCTCCGTCAGCCTATTTGGATGCCAATCTTGACAAGTTTGAACATCATGTATGGTATCCTTCATCTTATGATCTCCCAGATGGAACGCCGATACCTCCCGACTACCAGAGTACATTTGAACAAATAGTTGCGGATATAACTGCGGAATGTACTGGAAAAGGAGGAGACGAGTTGGATTGCCAAAATTATGCGGTAGACGTGTATAACTTGGCATTGCCATATTTTGCATATTCTTTGGGTCAGAATCCTTCATTCATTGGATATTTCATGGCCCCTGTTTCGACAGATGTCGCGTTGATGGCTATGTTTGCCGGAGCGTATTTGGCTTTTGCCTTGTGGCGCAAGAAGCGTTCAATGGCAAAGATTTAAGTTGCTTATCTATTGTAATTACAATATTTAAGAGATTAAGAATTAAGATGGAAAGACCCGTGCCGAAGCGTCGGACACGGGTCTTCTTTTTGTTTCGGGTTCCGCATACGTAGTCAGGCAACATGGTACAATCCATCCTGAATACTCTTTTTTACAATACGAAAGAGTTCGGGTATTTCTTGCTTTGTATGCCCATACTTTTTATTTTTGCGATTGATTTGATCACTCACATTCACTAATTCAAAATTTTTTATGGAACAGAAAAACAAGTACTCCGGTCTCACAGATGCAGAGGTTGCCGAAAGCAGGGTAGTGCACGGCGAAAACGTGCTCACCCCTCCTGAAAAGGAAAGTGTATGGAAAAAATTCCTTGCATGTTTCAACGACCCCATTATCAAGATTTTACTTGTCGCGCTTGTCTTTTCAATAGGCATTGCGGTTTACCAATTCGGTTGGGGAGGTGAAGGTTCGCATGTTTTCTTCGAGCCGGTCGGTATCTTGGTTGCGGTGTTGTTGGCGACCATGGTCGGCTTCGTGCTCGAACTCAACAACGAGAAGACGTTCCAAAGCCTCAACGAAGTCGATGACGAGACAGGTGTCAAAGTCATCCGTAACGGCAACAACATGGAAGTCCCGCGCAAGGACATAGTTGTCGGCGACATAGTGATTTTGGAAACGGGCGAGGAAGTTCCCGCCGATTGCGAATTGTTGGAGTCCAAAAACCTCAGCGTAAACGAATCCTCGCTGACAGGCGAACCCGTTTGCTCCAAAACAACCAATCCCGCCCAATTCGACAAGGAAGCCACATATCCGTCGAATCATGTACTTAAAGGAACTACGATTACCGAAGGATATTGCACGGCAAGGGTAATACGTGTCGGAAACGAAACCGAAAGCGGAAAGGTGTTCAAGGCTGCACAGGTGCAGGAAGGCAATCCTACTCCGTTGTCCGAAAAATTGAACTGGCTTGCGGAGAAAATCACTACTGTGAGTTACAGCATAGCCGTCGTGATAATTTTCGGGCGCCTGATACTCTATGCCGTGAACCGTAGTTTCAATCTGCCGTTGTTCCTGCTGTATTTCGGTATTTCCACCTTGTTGGCGGTCGGCATATTGGTACTGTTGCAAAAACAGAAACAAAAATCCCTCCCCGGTGATGATGTTCCTGTCGCCAAACAAAAGAAAGCCTTCAATTCCAAATTGGAAATGTGGCAGTTGGGAGCGTTCATAATATTGCCGTCGGTCGGATTCGTGCTTTATTTCCTCTTGGGCTTGCACGGTTCGGCGTACATGCTCGATTTGGTCAAATATCTTTTGGACACTGTCATGCTGGCCGTAACGCTGATTATAGTTTCCGTTCCGGAAGGCTTGCCCATGAGCGTAACGCTAAGTTTGGCTTTCAGCATGAAGAAGATGATGAAAGAGAACATGTTGCCGAGGACATTACATGCCTGCGAAACCATGGGGGCGACTACCGTGATATGTACCGATAAAACCGGTACACTCACCCAAAACCAGATGCGCGTCTATAAATTCGAGCTTACCGGCGATGCCGCAGGAACGGGAAACCACTATTTCAGCGACATAATGGCCGAGTGCATTGCAGCGAACACGACTGCCGAGTTGGATATGAGCAACCCATCCCGTGTAAAGCCCATAGGCAATCCTACCGAGGGGGCATTGCTGCTTTCGCTCAACGACGGCGGGGTGGATTACAAGCAGGTACGCAACAAAGCCGTACTTATCGACCGCCTGCCTTTCACGACGGAGTTGAAATACATGGCATCGCTTGTCAAAAGCGGACTTTCAGGCAAAACCGTAGTTTATGTGAAAGGCGCTCCCGAAATCATACTTGAAATGGTTGCCATTACCGAGGAGCAGAAACAGCATACCTTGGAGAAACTGCTTTCATATCAGGCAAAGGCCATGCGCACGCTTGCTTTCGCATACGCCGAGGTAAATGCCAAGGACAATGTTTTCGCCGATGGCAAGTTGGCGATAGGCGGACTGCGTTTCATGGGCTTTGCTGCTATTTCCGATCCCGTCCGCAAGGAAGTGCCTGACGCAATCCGCGATTGCATAGGTGCGGGTATACAGGTGAAGATAGTTACCGGCGACACTTCGGCGACAGCAAAGGAAATAGGCCGGCAGGTAGGCTTATGGGAAGACAGCGACGACAAGAACGAGGATGCGATGATTACGGGTCCTCAATTCGGGCAAACTCCCGATGAAGAAGTAAAACCCCGTTTGTCAGCATTGAAAATCATGTCGCGTGCGCGTCCTAATGACAAGGACCGTTTGGTGCGGATGCTCAAAGCCCGTGGCGAAGTAGTGGCGGTTACCGGCGACGGGACGAACGACGCTCCGGCACTGAATGCCGCAGATGTCGGGCTTTCAATGGGAGACGGCACGGCCGTTGCCAAAGAAGCCAGCGACATGACCATACTCGACAGCTCGTTCAAGAGCATAGCGGAAGCCGTTATGTGGGGACGCTCGCTGTACAAGAACATCCAGCGGTTCATCACGTTCCAAATGACCATCAACGTATCGGCCTGCCTTATCGTGCTGGTCGGCGCGTTCCTCGGCACGGAATCCCCGCTTACCGTTACGCAGATACTTTGGGTAAACCTCATAATGGACACTTTCGCGGCGCTTGCGCTTGCTTCGCTACCGCCGTCGAAGGATGTTTTGAAAGAGAAACCGCGCAGGCTTACCGATTCGATAATCTCGCCGACGATGGCAGCGTCCATTTTCGGAGTGGGTATCCTGTTTACGGCCGGCTTGCTCGCCCTTTTGGTATATTTCCAACATGCGGATATAAATTCCTTGACAGGAGGCCTGCCGCCATTCGGCGCGTATGACGGCCTTAACGATTACGAACACAGCTTGTACTTTACAATTTTCGTGATGTTGCAGTTCTGGAACATGTTCAACGCAAAGGCATTCATGACAGGCAAGTCGGCGTTTAAAGGTCTCGGCTCCTGCACGTGGTTCATAGCCATAGCATTCATAATATTGTTGGGGCAGGTGTTGATAGTGGAATTCGGCGGCGCGATGTTCAATGTAACGCCGCTTAACGGTTCGGATTGGATTGCAATAATTGCCGGCACTTCCATAGTTTTGTGGATTGGCGAAATAGTAAGGCTGTTCACAAAGAAGTAGTAGCACGGCTTGTTTTCTAAAACGGCAAAAGGGCGCGATTCGCGTCCTTTTGCCGTTTTGCCAACCACTAAGCACAAACCACTGTGGAAGGTAAAGCAAAAAAATCCCTGTTTTTTTTTGCTTTACTCTCCTTAATTGCATATTTTTGCAACGACATAGCCCAATCAGGAATATTTATACACATCGTCATGAAAAACAAAATAGAAAGGCTTGGTTTGATAAAACGGATAGTTGCCGAAAGACATATTGAAAATCAGGATGATTTGCTCAAAGCATTGTCGGAGCACGACATAAACATGACGCAGGCGACGCTTTCCCGCGATTTAAAAGCGTTGAAAATCGTGCGCAGCGTTACCGAAGACGGCAGCTACCGTTACGTTCTTCCCGGTGGGAAAAATCTTCCCGAACCCGGATTCGCGCTTAATTTCACGGGCGACGGAAGCCTTGAATTTTCAGGAAACCTCGCTGTCATGAAAACCCGTGCCGGATATGCGGGGGCCATAGCTTCCGAAATCGACAGGATTGCGAACCATTCGATTCTCGGCACGCTTGCCGGGGACGATACCATACTGATTATCCTGAGGGAAAACAGCGACCGCGCAGCGGTTAAATCTTTGTTGGAAAGTTTGAAAAACGAAGCATAAAAAAGTGGAAGCGAACGACATCAAAGTCATGGTGGCTGATGAAAGCCATCTGAAATACGTGGACATCATTCTCAAAACCATTGAGGATGCGGCAAAAGTACGAGGTACGGGTATTGCAAAACGCAAGCCCGAATATGTGGCCCAGAAAATGCGCGAGGGCAAAGCCGTCATAGCCCTTTACGGGGACGAGTTTGCCGGTTTCAGTTATATTGAAACTTGGGGCAACAAGCAATATGTAACAACTTCCGGATTAATCGTAGCCGATAAATTCAGAGGTTTGGGGCTTGCCCGCAGGATAAAATATTGTACCTTTACACTTGCGCGCAAGAGATGGCCGGATGCCAAGATTTTCAGTTTGACATCGGGTGCGGCCGTAATGAAATTGAACACGCAATTCGGTTATTTGCCTGTTACCTTTGCCGACCTTACCGACGACGAGGAATTTTGGAAAGGATGCAAGGGCTGTATCAATTACGACATCCTTACACGAACCAACAGGCGTTATTGCATTTGTACGGGAATGCTTTTTGATCCCCAAAAGAAGGTTTGCGTGGAAACCGCCGCCAAAGAACTCAAAAAGCACGAAGAAAAACACGGTATTTCCAAATTCCTGCACAAACTGCATTTTTAGTGGATAGAAATAGAAATAAAACAACATAATCATGGAAAAGAAAAAAGTAGTAGTCGCGTTCAGCGGAGGCCTCGATACGTCATACACCGTAATGTATCTTGCCAAGGAAAAAGGATATGAAGTTTACGCCGCATGCGCCAACACGGGCGGATTCAGCGCGGAACAACTCAAAACCAATGAAGAAAACGCCTACAAGCTCGGCGCGAAAGAATACGTTACACTCGATGTTACCAAAGAATATTACGACAAGAGTTTGCGCTATATGGTATACGGCAACGTGCTGCGCAATAATTGCTACCCCATTTCCGTATCGTCCGAAAGGATATTCCAGGCAATGGCCATAGCACGTTACGCGAAGCAAATCGGCGCATCCGCCATTGCCCACGGATCAACGGGCGCGGGCAACGACCAGGTGCGCTTCGACATGACTTTCATGGTGATGGCTCCCGGCATTGAAATAATAACGCTTACACGCGACAGGGCTTTGAGCCGGCAGGAAGAAGTCGACTATTTGAACAAGCACGGATTTTATGCGGACTTCACGAAACTGAAATATTCGTATAATGTGGGCATTTGGGGAACTTCCATTTGCGGCGGCGAGATTTTGGATTCGACACAAGGACTGCCGGAGAGCGCGTATTTGAAGCAGGTTACTAAAAACGGCAGCGAACGCTTGGATATCAGTTTTGAAAAAGGTGAAATATCCGCCGTGAACGGAGAGAAATTCAGCGACAAGATAGCAGCCATACAAAAGATCGAGGAAATCTGCGCCCCTTACGGTATCGGTCGCGACATGCACGTCGGCGATACCATCATAGGCATCAAGGGGCGTGTAGGCTTTGAAGCGGCTGCCGCGATGGTGATAATCGGGGCACACAGGTTCTTGGAGAAGTTCACCCTTAGCAAGTGGCAACAATATTGGAAAGACCAGGTTGCCAACTGGTATGGAATGTTCCTGCACGAAAGCCAGTATTTCGAACCCGTAATGCGGGACATCGAAGCCATGTTGGAATCTTCCCAAAGGCACGTGAACGGCACGGTGGGTATTGAATTGCGTCCGTATTGTTTCAGCATGATAGGGGCGGATACTCCCGACGACCTTGTAAAGAACAAATTGGGCGAATACGGTGAGATGCAAAAGGCATGGACGGCCGAGGATGCCAAAGGATTCATTAAAGTGCTGTCGACTCCGTTGAGGGCTTTTTACGCCAACCACAAGGACGAAGCCGACGAATTGGAAAAGAATTTGTAAGATGATAAAGGCAGGAATAATCGGCGGAGCGGGTTATACAGCCGGTGAATTGTTGAGAATCCTCATCAATCATCCCGAAGTTGAAATTTCGTTTGTGAACAGTAAAAGCAATGCTGGTGCAAAGCTCTACTCCGTTCACGAGGGTTTGATAGGCGAGACCGAAATGGAGTTTGCCGATTACATGGATTTGGAAAGCATAGATGTCTTGTTCATTTGTTCCGCCCACGGCGACAGCAAGGTCTTTTTGGAGGCCAATCCTTTGCCCGGTAAATTGAAAGTGGTGGATTTGGCACAAGATTTCAGGGACGAGTCATGCGGTTTCGTGTATGGCTTGCCCGAATACCAACGCGACAGGATAAGGAATGCGCGCTTGGTCGCCAATCCCGGATGTTTCGCCACTTGCATACAGTTGGGACTGTTGCCGTTGGCATCGGCGGGATTGCTTAAAAACGAAGTCGCGGTTACCGGCATCACGGGGTCTACCGGGGCGGGAGTGAAGCCGTCCCAGACGAGCCATTTCAGTTGGAGGAACAACAACATTTCCGTATATAAGGCATTCACGCACCAACATCTGTTGGAGATAAACCGCACTTTGTCGGCATTGCAAGGCAGTGTGCCGGGTACGATAAACTTCGTGCCGGTGCGCGGGGATTTCGCAAGGGGTATCTTTGCCGTGATGTTCACCGACTGCGCTTTGTCCGAAGAAGAAGCGCGCAGGCTCTATGACGATTATTATGCTTCGGCGGCGTTCACTTTTACAATGGCAGGCAATCCCGACATGAAACAAGTCGTGAACACCAACAAGGCAGTAGTCCATGTGGAGAAGCACGGGGACAAACTTTTGATCCTGTCGTGCATCGACAACCTGCTTAAAGGCGCGAGCGGGCAGGCCGTGCAAAATATGAACCTGATGTTCGGATTGGACGAGAAATGCGGTCTTAATCTGAAAAGTTCTGCTTTTTAGTGTCCTAAGTGGCAAGAGATCGATTTATGTCATGCGATGAATATGACGATAATATAGTAATAGGTTCCTGTACTTATAATTTTTAATTGTTAATTATACATTGACAGAAATGGATTTGTTCAAAGTATATTCGGTTTTTCCCATAGAAATAAAAAAGGGTAAAGGCTGCAAGGTATATGATTCATACGGGACGGAATATTTGGACTTGTATGGCGGCCATGCCGTAATAAGCGTAGGCCATTCCCATCCCGATTACGTCAAGGCCATTTGCGACCAGGTACGGCAATTGGGCTTTTATTCGAATTCGGTGATTAATTCGCTGCAAAGCAAGTTCGCCCATAAATTGGGGGAAGCATGCGGTTATGACGATTATTCCCTCTTTTTGGTGAACAGCGGTGCGGAGGCCAATGAAAATGCCGTGAAATTGGCATCTTTCCACAATGGAAAGAAAAAAGTGCTTGCATTCAAAAAATCGTTCCACGGCCGTACCGCATACGCGGCAAGAGTAACGGACATCCCGAAATACACCGCGCCGGTAAGCGAGGCGTTGGATGTGACTTTCGTACCCTTGAACGATATTGAAGCAGTCCGTTTCGAGTTGGGAAAAGGCGTTTATTCGTCGGTTATAATCGAAGGCATCCAAGGCATCGGCGGAATCCAAGTTCCCGACGACCAATTCATGCGCGATTTGGCTGCCGAGTGCAAGAAAAACGAAGTTTGCCTTATCGTGGACGAGATACAGTCGGGATACGGGCGTAGCGGCAAATTCTTCGCCCACCAGTATGCAGGAATACGTCCCGACCTTATTACCGTGGCCAAAGGGATATGCAACGGCTTCCCCATGTCGGCGGTTCTGATAAGCCCGGAATTCAAAGCCGTGCCAGGGCAGCTCGGAACTACTTTCGGTGGCAGCCATTTGGCATGTGCGGGAGCGATAGCCGTGTTGGACATCATGCAAAAGGAAAATCTCGTGGAGAATGCCGCCAAGGTCGGAGCATTCCTCTTGGAAGAGTTGAAAAAAATAGGCGGTATGCAGGTTCGCGGCCGCGGTCTTATGATCGGCTTGCAATTCGACCGTCCAATCAAGGAAATCCGCGAGAAACTGTTATTTGAAAAGCATGTGTTTACAGGTGTCGCGGGATCCGACACGATACGCTTGTTGCCGCCTCTCTGCCTTTCGATGCAGGAAGCGCAGTCTTTCATAACCAAGTTCAAAGAGTGCTTGTATTATTAATGCCATGAAAAAGATAGCAATAATAGGAGCGGGAAACATGGGCGGGGCCATAGCCCGCGGCTTGTCGGCAACGGACGCTTTCGAAAGGATAGCCGTTTCTGATATAAATAAAGCCGCATTGCAAAAGTTGCAGGATTACAGCGACAAGATTGAAGCAGCCGGTTCCAATATCTCCGCAGTCAAGGATGCCGACGTGGTATTGCTTGCGGTAAAGCCATGGCTTGTCGAGAGCGTCGTGGCGGAAATCAAATCGGAATTGGACTATGGCAACCTCATCCTTATTTCGATAGCAGCTACGGTGAAATTCGAACAGTTGGCGGCATGGCTGGACAAGGACGGGCATTTGCCGGTCTTGTTCCGATTGATTCCCAATACCGCGATAGACGTAAGCCAAAGCGTGAATACCGTTTGCAAGTTCAACGGGAACGAACAGCAGACGGCATACGTTTTGGATTTGTTCGGCAAATTAGGAAAAACCTTTTTAGTTTCCGAGCAGCAGATAGGGGCTTTCATGGCACTTTCAAGTTGCGGAATAGCTTATGCTTTCCGATATATCAGGGCAGCTATGGAGGGAGGCGTTGAAATGGGCATATATCCCGAAGTGGCGAAACAGGTAGTGATGCAGACGCTGAAAGGCAGTGTGGCTTTGTTGGAAAAAAATAATTCTCATCCGGAGGTTGAGATAGACAAGGTAACGACACCGGGCGGCATAACAATAAAAGGCCTTAACGAAATGGAAGCCGAGGGATTTACAAATTCGGTGATAAAAGGCCTGAAAGCATCGCTGGTAGATTAATTTATAGTGGATAGTGGTTGGAGAATAGTGGATAGTTAATACTGTTCACTAACCACTAACCACTAATCACTAACCACTGACAATGTACAAACGCATTACGGTAAAAATAGGCAGCAACGTGCTTGCCGATGCGAACGGCGGCATAGACTTGCAGCGTCTCGGGCATTTGGTGCATCAGATGGCGGAGTTGCACCGCCACGGCATCGAGGTTATTTTAGTGTCGTCGGGGTCGATTCTGACGGGACGCAGCGAATTGCGCCTTGCCAAGCATTTGGACGTGGTTTCCTCGCGGCAAGTGTATTCGGCGGTAGGTCAGGCGAAACTGATAGGCAGGTATTACGAGTTGTTTCTTGCCGAAGGCATACATTGCGGGCAGGTGCTGACCACAAAGGAAAGTTTCGAGACCCGCAGCCATTATCTGAACCAAAAGAACTGCATCACGCAGATGCTGGCCGAAGGCATCGTCCCGGTCGTGAACGAAAACGACACAATATCGCTTACCGAACTGATGTTCACGGACAACGACGAGCTTTCAGGTTTGATGGCAAGCATGATGAATGTGGACGCTCTCGTGATTTTAAGCAACATAGACGGCATATACGACGGCAATCCCTCCGATCCTTCAACGCAGGTGATACGCAAGATAGGACGCGGCAAAAGCATTTCGCAGTATATACAGGAAACCAAATCCAAATTCGGGCGCGGCGGCATGTCCAGCAAGGCGGGGACAGCGCAGAAAGTGGCCGACGAGGGAATAGAGGTGATAATTGCCAACGGCAAGCGCAACGACATACTGACGGATTTGATTTTGGAAGAAAAAGACGTGCTTTGTACGCGCTTCGAGCCTGCGGAAAAGGAATCGTCCAATGTCAAGAAATGGATTGCACACAGTGAAGGTTTTGCAAAGGGGGAGCTCCGTATAAGTCCCAAGGCCGTGGAAGCGATAACCGCCGCCGATGTCGCGAGGTCGTTGCTTCCGATAGGCGTGGTTTCCGTAACCGGCGAGTTTGAGAAAAACGACATAGTGCGTATTTGCGACGAAGACGGCAATTACATAGGAGTGGGACTGAGCCGTTACGACAGCAGGAAAATACGGCAGCTTGCGGGCAAAAAAGGCGAAAAACCCGTTGTGCATTACGATTACATGTTTATAAGCGATACCAACCACTAATCCGATTAAGATATGAATTGTGTTTCATGGCGCGAGGCTGCGGTTGCGGCTTCCAGAAAATTGAACTTGGTGAGCGGGGAAGCTAAGGATTCCCTTTTGTTGAAACTTGCCGATGAAACCGAGAAAAACATGGCTTCCATATTGGAGGCCAATGATTTGGATTTGCAAAAGATGGACAAGTCCAGCCCGTTGTACGACCGTTTGCAGCTTAGCGAAAAGAGGCTGAAAGACATAGCTTCGGACATACGCAAGGTGGCATCGTTGCCGTCTCCGTTGGACAGGCTGATTGAAAGCCGCACTTTGCCCAACGGTTTGTATTTGGAGAAACGCAGCGTGCCGTTCGGCGTGATAGGCATAATTTACGAAGCCCGTCCGAACGTCAGTTTCGACGTGTTTTCGCTCTGTTTCAAAAGCGGCAATGTTTGCGTGTTGAAAGGCGGCAGCGATGCCTACAACTCGAACGCCGCGATAGTGGGATTGATCAAGCGGGTCTTGACGGAAAACGGCCTTGATCCCGATTTCGTGCATCTGATGCCTGCGGGTCGGGAAAGCACGGCAGAGCTGATGGATGCGGTCGGTTATGTGGATTTGATAATCCCGAGGGGCGGTGCAGGATTGATATCCTACGTCCGCGACCATTCCAGAGTTCCGGTAATAGAGACCGGCGCGGGAGTTGTCCAGGCGTATTTCGATGAAAGCGGGGACTTGGAAAAAGGAAAGGCCATAATACTGAATGCGAAAACCCGCCGTGTGAGCGTATGCAATGCCTTGGACACTTTATTGGTCCATGAGAAACGCCTGCACGACCTTGCGGACTTATGTGCGCCGCTTGCTGGAAAAAACGTCCATATCGAAGCCGATCCCAAATCCCTGACTTTCCTGACCGGACATTACCCAGCAGGGTTGCTGCACCATGCCGACGAGCATACTTTCGGTAAGGAATTCATGGATTACCGCATGGGGTTGCGTACAGTGTCGTCGATTGGCGAGGCAATCGACCATATAAGCCGTTACGGGTCCAAACACAGCGAGTGCATAATCAGCGAGGACAAGGAGGCTCAAAATAAATTCTTGCGCGAGGTGGATGCGGCATGTGTTTATGTGAATGCCCCGACCAGCTTTACCGACGGCGGGCAGTTCGGCATGGGTGCTGAAATCGGTATAAGCACCCAAAAGCTCCATGCACGCGGACCGATGGCCTTGCCGGAACTTACAAGTTATAAATGGCTTATACGCGGCAACGGACAGGTAAGAAGTTGATGATGCGGCATGGCCCGGCGAGTTGTAGGCCAGTTCCGGCCTCACGGCGGGGATATAACTTTAATTTGATTATTCATACTCTCTCTTGACTGCTTGAAATGGATAGGATTGTCCAATATCTGGATTTGCCCTTACAGGATTCGGTACTGATATTCTCATTGGTGCTGGCCATCCTTTTGTTCACTCCCATCCTCTTCACAAAATTGCGCATTCCTACCATCGTAGGTCTGATTTTAGCAGGTGCTTTGCTCGGTCCAAACGGTTTGGGAGTGCTGGATTATGACAAAAGCTTCGAATTGTTCGGGCAGGTGGGAGTGTTGTACATAATGTTTTTGGCAGGCATTGATGTGGATTTGAACGATTTCCGCAAAAACCGGGGCAAAAGCATCGTGTTCGGGATGTATACTTTCTGGATTCCTATGATATTGGGAGTCCTTACGAGCGTGGGGCTCATATATCTGATTTATGACAACCTGATTGGGGCTTCAGGCGAGGTTACATGGGTATTCGGCGAGCCTGTGTCCAAGGCTACCGTATGGAAGTACAGTTTTTATTCGGCAGTGATTTTGGCCAGTTGTTATGCTTCCAATACGTTACTGTCGTATCCTATCGTGAACCGTTACGGCGTTTCATCCACACGCTCGGTAAGCATATCGGTGGCGGGCACCATGATAACTACCGTACTTGCCTTGTTGGTTTTGGCCGTGGTTGTCGAAATAGTGAAGGGTGAATTGACGGCGCAATTCTGGATCCGTTTCGCGGTCGGCCTGACGATGTTCCTTTTGGTTTTGGGCTTCATATTCCCGCTTGTGGGCAGATGGTTCTTCAAGCGGTACAGCGATAATGTGGCGCAATATATTTTCGTGCTCGGTATGGTGTTCATGGGCGCGTTCCTTGCCAAGCTTGCCGGAATCGAGTACATCGTGGGGGCTTTTCTTGCCGGAATTTCCTTGAATAAATTGATACCCAAGCGTTCTCCGTTGATGAACCGCATAGATTTCGTAGGAAATGCCATTTTCATCCCGTTCTTTTTGATAAGCGTGGGCATGATAGTCGATTTCACGATATTGTTCAAGGATATTCCCACTGTAATCGCGGCGGTAATGTTGTCGGTGGTGGCCACCGTGGCCAAATGGCTTGCCGCCAAAGCCGAAGAGGTTACATACAAGATGAAAAAGGTGGAAACCACGATGATATTCGGACTCACCAACGCGCAGGCGGCGGCGACCTTGGCCGCCGCGATGATAGCCTACCACGTAGTGTTAGGCTATACATCCACCGGCGAGCCGGTGCGCCTGCTTCCGACCGAAATCCTCAACGGAATCGTGATAATGATTTTGGTAACATGTACCATAAGCTCCATAGCCACGGAAAAAGCTTCCAAGATAATGGCTGCGGATCCTGAATTTTCAAAGCCTGACGACAATGTGTACCGCCCCGAGTTGCGTATACTGATTCCCGTTTCAAATCCGGCGAATATCGAGCGGCTGATGGAGTTGGCAGTGTTGGTAAAGGACCAGAAAGAACGGCAGCCCATATATTCCCTGTGTGTCGTGGACGAGGTGAATGACGATTCCAAGAAAATGGCGGAACGCCGAAGACTTCTCGATAAAACCGTTGAAATCGGGGCTTCCGTGGATAACAAGGTGAAGAAGATAGCGCGTTACGACCTGAATGTGGCAACTGGTATCAGCAATGTGGTAAAGGAAAAGAACATATCCGACGTGATTATGGGATTGCACCAAAAATCGGCCGCGTCGGACAGCTTTTTCGGCAACATGACTTCATCGTTGCTCGACAACGTCAACCGCACCATATATATTTATCGTCCCGTGCAGCCGTTGAACACGATAAGGCGCATACAGGTGGCTGCCCCGGCGTTGAGCGAGAAAGAAAGCGGCTTCCGCATTTGGTGCAGCCGTATCACCACGTTGGCATCGCAGGTGGACGCAAAGCTGATTTTCCACTGCAATAGCGAAACGGCTGCTGCCATACGGCATTTTTATTCATCCAACAAGATCAGCAATCGTCCGTCGTTCATAGTAATGGACGAGTGGGACAGGGTGGAAGGCATATCGGAACAACTGTTGATAAACGACCTGTTCATAGTAATCACCGCCCGTGAACAGAGTATATCTTATCAGAAACAGTTCGAGCAGCTTCCCGAAATACTATGCCGCAGCTTCCAAAAGAACAGTTTCATAGTCATGTATCCCGAACAGTTCAAGGAAGGCGAAATAGACCGTTTGCAATCTTCTCCCGCAAGGATTATCTGATAGGGAAAAGTTTTCCATCCGCTATTCGCTAATCTTGTACTCTCCTGCTTTTTCTTCAACGACTTTACGGATTTCGTCAAGGGTGGGGACTGTGCCGGAAAATTCAACGGTAGCCGTCGCGTTTTCCAACGAGACACTTGCTTTTGCTCCTTCGATACTGTTTAATGCGTTTTCCACGTGCTTGCGGCAATTGTTGCACATCATGCCTTCTACTTTGTACTCTTTTTTCATGGTTTTATTGTTTGGTTCGAATGTTTTTTCTTCCATCTTGCCATTTTCCGTGCCATCATTACCGGCATTTCCTTTCTTAACCGGGCATGCAGCTTCGCATACGCGCTTGGAGTTGTCTCCATATCCTAATCCGCGCCGTTTCAGGCGCAGGCTGTTGCTTACCACGCTTACGCTGCTGAATGCCATTGCCAAGCCTCCGATCATGGGGTTGAGCAGGAATCCGCAAACCGGGTACAGGATGCCGGCGGCTATCGGGACGGCAATAATGTTGTAAATGAATGCCCAGAACAAATTTTGCCGGATGGTGCGCACGGTAAGTTGCGACAACCGGAACAATTGCGGCACTTTCATAAGGTCCGATGACAAAATGGTCGCCATTGCCGCTTCCATTGCCATGTCGCTGCCTTTGCCCATTGCGATGCCGAGGTCGGCGGTCGCCAGGGCCGCGCTGTCGTTTATGCCGTCGCCAATCATCGCGGCGGGACCGAGGCGC
>JADIMR010000051.1 GCA_017694565.1 Candidatus Enterocola intestinipullorum
AGAAGGCATGTTGGCACCTTCGGAAACAGCGATCACGCCGTTTGCAACCAAAGTCCTTGCGTCGTCGCCGTCGATTTCGTTCTGGGTTGCGGAAGGAAGCGCGATGTCGGCTTTTTCACCCCAAGGACGTGCTCCCTCGACATATTTGCAACCGTATTTCTCGGCGTATTCACGGATACGACCGCGTTGTACGTTCTTCAACTCCATTACGTATGCCAATTTCTCCGCATCTATTCCGTCCGGATCGTAGATGTAGCCGTTGGAGTCGGACAAGGTAACGGGTATTGCTCCGAGTTGGATCAATTTCTCGCATGTATATTGCGCAACGTTGCCCGAACCGGATACAAGGCATTTTTTGCCTTTAAGATCTATATTGCGGGTTTTGAGCATGTTGAGCAAGAAATAGATATTGCCGTAACCGGTAGCCTCGGGACGGATGAGCGACCCGCCGAATTCCAAGCCCTTTCCGGTGAAAGTGCCGGAGAACTCGTGTTTCAATTTCTTGTACATGCCGAACATGTAACCTACTTCGCGGCCGCCTACGCCTATGTCGCCGGCGGGGACATCGGTGTCGGGACCTATGTGACGCCACAATTCAAGCAGGTAAGCCTGGCAGAAGCGCATCACTTCGTTGTTCGATTTGCCTCGGGGAGAGAAATCAGAACCGCCTTTGGCACCGCCCATGGGCAAAGTGGTCAAAGCGTTCTTGAAAGTCTGCTCGAAAGCGAGGAATTTAAGGATGGAGGGATTGACCGAAGAGTGGAAACGGATACCGCCTTTGTACGGACCGATTGCCATGTTGTGTTGAACACGGTAAGCCATATTGGTTTGTACGTTTCCTTTATCGTCTACCCACGATACGCGGAAAGTGAAGATGCGATCGGGAATGCAGAGACGTTCGATCAAATTGGCTTTTTCAAATTCGGGATGTTCATTGTAAACATCTTCGATGGATTCAAGGACTTCCGAAACTGCCTGGATATACTCCGGCTCGTTGGGAAAACGTCTTTTCAAATCCTCGACTACTTTTTTTGCATTCATAATGAAACAGATTTATGATATTAAAAGACTATATTTGCAAGTCCGTTTGCGGGGGCAAAGATATATATAAATTTGAATTTTTGTCAGCTTTTTGATAGGAATCTTTACTTAATCACACAAAAAGCATAACTTTGCGGACTTTTGAAACTTTTTTAGCGATTTTACTGATAACATGAAAAAAATTATTGCCATAATCTGCGCTGTCGTGGTGTTGGTTCTCGGCGGACTGTTTTATTACAGGTATTATTTCGTATTCGGAGAAGGCGTTAAAGCAGGCACATTGAACTACTGCACCTATAAAGGTTACATCTTCAAAACCTACGAGGGCGTGGTGATACAGGAAGGGTTCAAAGGCAGCATGCAAAAAGGATCGCTGCAATCATACGAATTCAAGTTTTCGGTAGAAGACAAGGAACTTGCGGATTCCCTGATGCGTCTCACGGGCCGCTCGGTAGAACTTCATTATAAGGAATATATCGCACCCATCCCTTGGCGCGGTGTCAGCGAATTCGTGGTCGACAGCCTCATCTCGGTACGATAAACCTTTTACACACATAAAAAAAAGTAAGATAATATACAAAACATATTTTCCTGATGGAAACAGCAAGCAAATACAACCCCTCCGACGTGGAGGCCAAATGGTACGGATATTGGATCGAACACAAACTTTTCGCCTCCAAACCGGACGGACGCGAACCATACACCATTGTAATTCCCCCGCCCAACGTTACAGGGGTCTTGCACATGGGACACATGCTGAACAACACCATACAAGATATTTTGGTGCGCCGCGCAAGGCTGATGGGCAAAAACGCCTGCTGGGTGCCGGGAACCGACCATGCTTCAATTTCCACCGAAGCCAAGGTAGTCGCAAAATTGGCCAAAGAAGGCATAAAAAAGACCGACCTTTCCCGTGAGGAATTTTTAAAGCACGCATGGGCATGGACAGAAGAACACGGCGGTATAATATTGAAGCAGTTGCGCCGTCTCGGGGCTTCGTGCGACTGGGACCGTACAGCTTTCACCATGGACGACGTGCGCAGCGAAAGCGTAATCAAAGTATTCTGCGACTTATATGACAAAGGTTTGATATACAGAGGCGTCCGCATGGTGAATTGGGATCCGAAAGCCCTCACGGCTCTCTCGGACGAGGAAGTGATTTACAAAGAGGAACATGGCAAACTTTATTACCTGCGTTACAAGATAGCCGGGGAAGACGGTTATGCGGTAGTGGCTACTACCCGCCCGGAAACCATAATGGGCGACACCGCAATGTGCATAAACCCGAACGACCCCAAAAACGCGCATTTGAAAGGCAAAAGGGTAATCGTGCCTTTGGTGAACCGTGAAATCCCCGTAATCGAAGACGAGTACGTGGATATTGAATTCGGTACCGGATGCCTGAAAGTAACCCCCGCCCACGACATTAACGACTACATGTTGGGGCAGAAGCACAACCTGCCTTCGATAGACATATTCAACGACAACGGCACTATCAGCGAAGCTGCCGGCATGTACGTGGGGATGGACAGGTTCGATGTCCGCGAACAGATAGCGAAAGACCTCGAAACGGCAGGTCTGCTCGAAAAGACCGAAGACTATACCAACAAAGTAGGGTTCTCGGAACGTACCGACGTTGTCATTGAACCGAAGCTTTCCATGCAATGGTTTGTAAAAACAGCTGATTTGGCCCGTCCCGCCTTGGATGCCGTAATGTCGGGCAAGTTGAACTTCTATCCTTCCAAATACAAAAACACATACCGTTACTGGATGGAGAACATCAAGGACTGGTGCATAAGCCGCCAACTTTGGTGGGGACACCGCATTCCTGCGTACTACCTGCCGGACGGCCGTTTCGTGGTGGCTGAAAACGCCGATGCCGCCTTGGACAAAGCCCGCAAGCTATCCGGTAATGAAAATTTGCAGGGAAGCGATTTGCGTCAAGACCCCGACTGCCTGGACACATGGTTCTCGTCATGGCTTTGGCCGATTTCGCTTTTCGACGGCATACGCAATCCGGATAACGAAGAAATAAAATACTATTATCCGACCAACGATTTGGTTACCGGACCGGATATCATATTCTTCTGGGTAGCGCGAATGATTATGGCAGGCTACGAATTCATGGGCGACATGCCTTTCCGCAACGTTTATTTTACCGGCATAGTCCGCGACAAGATCGGGCGCAAGATGTCAAAAAGCTTGGGTAATTCGCCCGACCCCATCGAACTCATCGACCGCTACGGTGCCGACGGCGTGCGCATGGGGCTTATGCTGGCCGCCCCCGCAGGCAACGACTTGCAGTTTGACGAAGCACTATGCGAACAGGGACGCAACTTCAACAACAAGATTTGGAACGCAATGCGTTTGGTGAAAGGCTGGACGGTGGAAGACAAGGAGCAAAGCGGCGCGGCAGCGGTGGCAGTGGAATGGTTCGATTCGATGTTGTCGTCGGCTGTGGAAGAAATGAACGACCTGTTTTCTAAATACCGCATCTCCGATGCCTTGCTCACCGTGTATAAATTGTTCTGGGATGAATTCTCGTCATGGTATCTCGAACTTGTGAAACCCGAATACGGAAGCTCGATCGACCGTGAAACTTACGAATGCACAATCGCATTCTTTGAAAAATTGTGCGTGCTTCTGCATCCGTTCATGCCGTTCATAAGCGAAGAAGTATGGCACAACCTGAAAGAACGCGGCGAAAACGAAAGCATCATGACCGCGTCATGGCCGGAAGCCGGAAAAACAGACAACGCTTTGCTTAAAGCCTTCGACCAAGTAAAGATGCTGACTTCGGCCATCCGTACCATCCGCGTACAGAAAAACATCCCGAACAAGGAAAGTCTGGTTTTGCGCCCGGAATCGGAAAACCACGATGCCAAGTTCAATCCAGCTTTGGAAAAAATGTGCA
>JADIMR010000052.1 GCA_017694565.1 Candidatus Enterocola intestinipullorum
CCCAAATCTTGTCAAATAATGTCTTTCCCATATCTTTTGTTTAGTTGAAAGTGAAAAGCTGTAACAGCTTGTCCGTTATTTCTTATCCACGAATTTGTTTATCGCGTCGATATAAGCTTCGACCGAAGCAACCACGATGTCGGTATTCGCCCCGAATCCGTAATATATGTTGCCGTCGTACATCACCTGCATGTGGACCTTGCCCATGTCGTCGCTACCCTTGTTAATGGCTTGTATGGTGAACTCCTGCAAGGTCATTTCGCGATGGATGATGTTTTTAAGCGCCTTGATTGCCGCATCTACCGGTCCGTTTCCGCTGGCAGTGGCCTCGAAACGTTCTCCGCCCACGAGCAGCGATATACATGCCACGGGGCGCGGTCCCTTGCCGGAAGTAACTTGCAGGTAATCCAACTGTATGTGGTGGTTCGCGGAAGTATCCACGCCTGCCAAAGCCAACAAATCGTCGTCTTTTACTTCTTTTTTCTTGTCTGCAAGGTCAAGGAATCTCTGATAAACCACATTCAATTGTTCCTCGTCCAATTCCACGCCAAGCGCATGCATCCGGTGTTTAAGGGCGGCCCTGCCGCTGCGGGCGGTAAGCACGATGGAATTGTCTTCGATTCCCACATCCTTCGGGTTTATTATCTCGTATGTCTGGATATTTTTCAGAACGCCGTCCTGATGTATGCCCGAAGAATGAGCGAATGCGTTGCGCCCGACTATGGCCTTGTTGGCTTGTACGGGCATGTTCATCAGATTCGATACCAAACGGCTCATTGAAATAATCTTGCGGGAATTGATCTGAGTATCTATTCCGATACCTTTATGGCAGCGAAGGATCATCGCGACCTCTTCCAGAGCCGTGTTTCCAGCCCTTTCCCCGACCCCGTTGATGGTTACCTCGACTTGGCGGGCCCCGTTCAGCACGCCTGCCATCGTATTGGCCGTGGCCATGCCCAAATCGTTGTGGCAATGGGTGGACAAAATGGCTTTGTCAATGTTTTGCACATGCTCCATCAGATACTTGATTTTCGCGCCGTACTCCTGCGGGAGGCAATATCCGGTGGTGTCGGGAATATTGACCACGGTCGCGCCGGCAGCAATCACAGCTTCCACAACGCGGGCAAGATACTCGTTTTCCGTCCTGCCAGCATCCTCGCAGTAAAACTCGACATCGTCTACCAAGTTCCTTGCATATTTAGTGGCGGCTACCGCCCTTTCTATTATTTCCTCCCTGTTCGAGTTGAATTTGTATTTGATGTGATAGTCGGAAGTGCCGATACCCGTATGTATGCGTTTGCGTTTTGCATATTGCAGGGCTTCCGCAGCCGCATCTATGTCTTTTTGGACACTGCGGGTAAGGGCGCAAATCGCCGGCCAAGTAACCGCCTTTGAAATTTCAACCACCGAACGGAAATCTCCGGGGCTGGAAACGGGAAAACCCGCTTCTATGACATCCACGCCCAATTCTTCCAAAGCTTGGGCGACCTGGATTTTTTCCACGGTATTCAACTGGCAACCGGGAACCTGTTCCCCGTCACGCAGCGTCGTGTCGAATACATATAACCTGTCTGCCATATCACTGTCTTTTTAGTAGTTACAAAACATAAAAAAAACCTTTCAAACGGGAAGTAAGAAAGGCTGTATAATCGAACATCAAAAAACACACCAAGCTTACCTCCCCTTAGCGGCGCAAGAGTAGAATAATGCTTAGTACTATGATGTTGTTGCACTTCATGTCCGAAATATTGCTGCAAATATAGAAAATATTTTTATTGCAACAATACATGCGGGATTTTTTCTATGGCAATATCGATTTGCCCGGCCCGGCATAGCCAAATTGAAGTCAGGTTTCTTTATGTGCCTGACCGCGAATTTAGCGTAGCGCATTCGCGGTGGAATCACTAATTTTCAATTTTTAATTTTCAATTTTACATTGAATAAGCCTATCTTTGCGGGAAATAAAAGAAAAGCGACAGATGAAGAAACTCGCAAGTTTGTTTTTGGCGGTGGCTATCCCTTTTTGCGGATCGACCGCTGCAGAAAAGAACCAGGATTTATACGCCGACTATATCGACACATACAGTGATATTGCCATTCGCGAAATGGTGGATTACGGCATTCCCGCCAGTATCACCCTCGCGCAGGGAATTTTGGAAAGCGGGGTCGGGAAAAGCCGCCTCGCCGTGGAAGCCAACAACCATTTCGGCATAAAATGCCACAACGATTGGACGGGCGAAACCATAACCCACGATGACGACCGCCGCCGCGAATGTTTCCGCAAATACGACAATGCCGAAGAATCTTTCATAGACCATTCCCAATTCCTGAAAAGCAAGGCCCGTTATTCATTTCTTTTCGAACTCGACCGCCGCGATTACAAAGGCTGGGCAAAAGGCTTGAAACAAGCCGGTTACGCGACGGACAAGAATTATGCCGACAGGCTTGTCACGCTTATAGAAGATTTGGAGTTGTACCGCTTCGACGACATGGCTCCCTCAACGGAACCCGCGCCCAAGGCCGAACCTATAAGAATAGAAGAAAAGAATCTCAAATTCGTAATCGTACAAAAAGGAGAATCGTATTTTACCATAGCCAAGAAATACAGAATCCCGTTCAACCTCATTTACTCGTACAATGACGTGGAAAAGACGGCAAGGCAACCAAAACCGGGAGACAAAGTTTACCTGCGTCCCAAAAACACGTCTTGCAAAGGCTGCCCTCCGCATACGGTAAAAGAAGGCGAATCGATGTTCTCCATCTCGCAGGAATACGGCATAAAAATCCACAGCCTCTATGATCTTAATTCCATGTCCTACGACAGCACGCCATACGTTGGACAAGTATTAATGCTGTATTGACCCCTTTGATTTTCAAGGCAAATATGGACGAAGGCAAGCGCATGTTGTACCACGCGCTTGTCGTACCGTTGTTGATAGTCTTCGCGATGTATCTCGTGTTCGCGATGGAACACTTCGGACATTACGATTTCAGGGCATTGGGCATATATCCGCGCAAGGCAGTATCCCTTGCCGGCATAATCACAATGCCGTTCGTCCACTCGGATTTCGAGCATATCATGGCCAACACGCCGGCTTTTTTGTTCCTCTCCGTATTGATTTTTTTACGATACAGGCGGATTGCTGGCAAATCCTTGGTTTCAATGTGGGTACTCACTGGTACGATACTATGGGTTATAGGACGTCCGGCTTGGCACGTAGGATGTTCCGGTATCATATACGCCATGGTAATGTTCGTATTCTTCGCCGGCGTAATAAACCGCCAACGTTCCATGATGGCTTTGTCACTTATTGTCGTGTTCTTGTACGGAGGCATGGTTTGGTACATGTTCCCGCAAACCGTATTGCCGCATATTTCATGGGAAGGGCATTTGGCCGGAGCGATATCGGGAATAACAAGCGCGCTCGTTTTTTGCGAAGGAAAGCAGGACGACGGGACAAACGCCCTGCCCGACGAGGATCCCGGCTTCGACTGGCGGGGCAAAGACATTTCCGACGGCGGGATATTGTGACAACAACCGAATGGTATTATCTTTGCATTAATTTATTACAATTATTCAATAATGGAAGAAACGCGACAAATCCAACCGACTGCTACCAAAAACAACAATTCAGACGATCTTGATTTGATAGAGCTCATCCGTATTTGCTGGCGGGCTTTTGTAAAATATATTTGCAGACCTATAAATTTCTGCATTCGTTTTACTCTTAAACATTGGTGGCAAACTGCGATTATAATAGTTGTGGCATTTGTCTTATCCGTTTCGTATAATATGTGGATTAATCCCAAATACGAAATGTCTATAAAATTTGCCAACAAGTATCTATCTTCGCAATATTTTATAGATGCGACAAACTCTCTGTTTCAAAGCGACAATCGTGAATATTTGGCCTCAAAATTGGGAATATCGGCTGATAGTATAGACTATTTGAAAAAATCACAAGCATTGTATTCATTATATGGAGACAGTAATCATAGTTTTTCATATAAAGACAAAGATAACAAATTCGGAACCGGGGAAGGAAATGATTCCGAGGTTGCAGAATACGGAGCAAATATAAATGAGTTTTATGTTGATATAGTTGTAGCCCGGGACAAACACTTACTCGACGGCATAGACAGTGCCATAATAGATTACCTATCAAAATCCAGTTATTTGAGTACGAGAATTTCAGATCAGACACGTATACTGCAAACCCAGATTAACGAATATGCCACCGAATCGCAAAAATTGGATTCTGTACGCGACATATTGTATTTCTCGCCTACAACGATTCTTTCCGGCGGCAATGAAATTTCCACTACGAACAAGCAATTGCTTACAGACGAAATAATCAACGTAAACACAACGTTGCAAGAACTGAAAAACAAGATTTCGGACTATAAACCTGTTGAAATAGTAAATCCCCCGATAGTGAAATTGCAATACAATATTGTTTCGGACGGAATTAGACATACTGTATCGCTTACATTATTGGGCTTGGTTATTATGCTTTGTATCACCTACCGTAAAAATATCAAAGATTATATTAACTCATAATCATATTCTAAACATAGAAATATCGGTGTAAAAGATAATGGGGTTAGTCAAATTTGACCAACCCCATTATCTTTTACACTTCTCTTTATTTGAGACATAATCACAAATGCGCAAGGATTTATATACTTTATGAATTTTATTGAAGTCAAATAATCTCGCATGGAAATTCACCATTTTTTTGCAGGTATTTTCTACAAAAAAACAACATAAAACCACAAAGTATTACGTGAAATCAGAAGAGAAGAACTGATACTACGGATACTCATTCCTGACTGGTAGCACCGCAGTATGTGCTTGATTCTTATTTTCATTCTTTAAAATTTTTATTCAGTTAATAATACCGGGTTAAAATGCTTTTTAAAGTACAAAAACAAGACTGAAATGTGGTAATTCTATAGGGT
>JADIMR010000053.1 GCA_017694565.1 Candidatus Enterocola intestinipullorum
TCGCCCTGCAAATGTGTTGGTACGGTGTGAATTACCTGCCGTCCGCCCAAAACAGCTTGCATTCGTACTAATTTTTGCACAAAACCGATAATTATGTGCAAAAATATTTTTTATTGTCGAAAAGGCACGTATCTTTGCACAGAATTTTAAAAAGTGTGCAACTTTAAATTATCGGATTATGATTGAACAGAACTTCATCAAATTATTCGAAAACAGTTTCAGGCAAAATTGGGACCTTCCCGCATACAGCGATTATTCCAAAGGCGAGACCTTCACTTACGGACAAGCCGCTACCCAAATTGCGAAACTTCATTTGCTCTTTGACAAAATCAACATCAAACAAGGAGACAAGATCGCCCTTATCGGACAAAATACCCCGCATTGGACCATTACCTACGTCGCAACCGTAACCTACGGTGCGATTATCGTTCCCATATTGCAGGATTTCAACGCCAACGATGTCCATCATATCGTAAACCACTCCGACTCGACGTTGTTGTTTTGCAGCGACAGGATTTGGGACAATCTCGAAGAAGAAAAAATGGACCAGCTCACAGCCGTATTCTCCCTCGACGATTTCCGCTGCATCTACCAAAAGGACGGAGCCGGCATACAGAAAATAATGCTTGGCATAAACGATGACTTCAATGCGAAATACCCCGAAGGATTCAAGCCTGCCGATATAAAATATGCGGAAAGGGAAAACTCCGAATTGGCCATGATAAGCTACACTTCCGGCACTACCGGATTCAGCAAGGGCGTGCTCATAAGCGGCAATGCCTTGGCCGGCAACGTAACTTTCGGCATCCGCACCCACCTGCTTGAAAAAGGCGACAGGGTCCTGACATTCCTGCCTTTGGCCCATGCCTACGGAATGGCATTCGACTTCCTTACCGCGACTTGCGCCGGAGCGCACACCAACCTGCTGAACAAGATTCCCAGCCCCAAGGTATTGATAAAGGCATTCCAGGACGTGAAGCCTTCGGTTATCTTCACGGTTCCCCTCATACTGGAAAAAATATACCGCAAGCAAATCCAGCCTATGCTTAACAAGATGCCCATGAAACTGGCATTGAGCATACCGATGGTAGATTCCACCATCTATAAACAAATAAACAAGAAACTTACGGAAGCTTTCGGCGGCGAATTCAAAGAGGTGATAATAGGCGGGGCACCGATGAACAAGGAAATTGAAGAATTTTTCCGCAAAATAGGATTCCGCTTTACCGTGGGTTACGGAATGACCGAATGCGCCCCCCTTATAAGCTATGCTCCATGGAACGAGTTCAAACCGTATTCGGCTGGTAAAATCTTAGACATAATGGAGGCCAAAATAGACTCCGCCAACCCCGAAGAAGAAGTAGGTGAAATACTCGTCCGCGGCGAAAACCTCATGAGCGGCTATTACAAGAACCCCGAAGCGACCGAGGCGGTAATCGACGAAGACGGTTGGATGCACACCGGCGACATGGGCATTCTTGACAAGGACAACAACCTTTACATAAAAGGACGTTGCAAGACGATGATACTCGGAGCCAACGGACAAAACATATATCCCGAGGAAATCGAAGCAAAACTCAACAACATGCCTTTCGTAATGGAAAGCCTCGTAATAGAAAAAGACAGCAAGCTGATTGCTTTGGTATATCCGGATTACGAAGCTGTCGACGCGGCCAGCATGAACAATGACGCGCTCGCCCTCATAATGGAAGAAAACCGCAAGGAACTCAACAAGGAGGTAGCTTCTTACGAAGCCGTAACAAAAATCATCCTTTATCCTAACGAATTCGAGAAAACACCGAAACGCAGCATAAAGAGATTCTTGTATACGAATTATGCAGGATAAGAAAAAGGAGACACATTAAAGGCTTGCGCCCTTGTACATACAAAGCCGATGTCCGGGATATATCACGGCATCGGCTATTTTATTTTTACATACCGCATCAGGAGCTGGTCCTGCCTCGGCCATAAACAAAAAAACTCCGATGTCTAGGACATCGGAGCTTTTTTTTAGCTTGAAAGAATTATTCAGCTACGGCTTCTTCAACAACTACAGTTGTATCAGCAACTACGGAATCTGCAGCAACAGAATCCACAACAGCTTCTTCAACTACTGCAACTTCTTGAACTTCAGCTGCTTCTTCAGTTTTCTCGCTATTATTGCTGCAAGCGGCAAATGCGAATGCAACCGCAGCGGCAGCGAACAAAATAAATTTTTTCATTTTCAGATAATTAAAAATTAAACAAATATTCGTTTACGCCCCAAAGTTATCAATAATTTCATTCGTTATAAAAAATTTGTTCCAAATAATACGATTTAAGCGCGTTTTTAATAGTAGAATGTTAAAATGAAGCAAACGTATACCAACGGGCAACATCTTATTTATCTTTTTCGCGCAGTTCTTTCGGACGCTGTTCCGTTACGGGAATGTTTTGATACGGCCATTCTTCTTCGACATCCCAATTCGCGCGCAATTCCAACTGTTTGGGATAATAGTACGTCGTTTCGGGTTGGACACCTTTTGCTATGTCGCCCGTATCCCATTTTCCGTTCCGGTTGGCATCTATGAACATCCTGATATAATAAATGCCGGGAGTTATGTCCTGAAAAGGCACCGCACCGGCCTCCTCGTCCATCGTGCTCACCTGCACTACCCTTTCGTTGGCATCAAGCAATTCCACAACGGCGTTCTCGGGAGGCATGGGGAAACGGACGTACAAATTGGAGTACTCGCTCAATGGTTTAAGTTCGTAATTTTTATAAAACACGTCGTTTATGCTCCCGTAAATGCCCGTTATACTTGCAGAATCAATACTTACGCGATATTTGCTTCCGTATTCCTTTTTGTAGAACAGGCGCAGTTCTTTGGTACACACGCTGTCGTCTATCGTAACGTCCACGGGTACGGGATACATCACGCTGTCCACTTCTATCTCCAAGTGTATGCTGTCGTATTCTATCTTGGCAAGAGGTTCGCTGAAAGTGAACGTGATGGTGTCGTACACTTCCATGCGGTTTTGCACATTGTGGGCGATTTCCAAGAATTTCACCTGCGGCTTGTTCTCTTCGTCTTCCTTGTCCCTGCGGCTCCGGCGTTGGGTTTTGCGCGGCACTACCATACGCACGGTATCGGCGCACGGTTCCAACTGCATGAGGCTGTCGGTACGCAAAAAGTCCACCCGCAACAATAACGTGTCGTTTGCCAACACTGTCGTATCGGTTATCCAATACACGCATGAATCCGCCCTTGTCCTGAACTCTTTGACAAACCAGTTGCCGGTCGAATCGACAGCAGTACTGTCTTTCAAATCCAACAAAGTGATTTCCGGCTCCATCGTCGGTTTCGCTCCGAAAGTAAGCACGAAATTGCCGGATAAGGGACGCTGCGACTTTTTCAGGTACTCGCGCGTACGTGTTTCCTTGAACGTCCTCAACAGGATGTCGTCAGGATAGTAAGCGGCAAACGAGTTTATTTCCAATTTGTTTTTGGTGGAGTCGGCCGAATCGTATTGCAAGGTGTCGATTGTGCCGTGGAAATGCATGTCGGGGCTTATCAGACTGTCGCAGAATGCCACATCCGTTCCGAACTGCATTTCGTACTTGTATGTCTGCATCGCATCGTTGAGGGCAAGCAATTTGTAACTGCCGTCCGGAAGCCCGTATATGGTGAACGTGCCGTCTTCGCGTGTTTTCGCCACATGCTCGAAAGGTGTCTTCTCGAAAGTGGTATCGTTGTAGTTCGTGTATAGCCCCACGCTCAGCCCTTTCTTGAATGCCAATGTCCTTGCATCCACGGCCACACCGCTGACGCGCAAGGAATCCATTTTGCCGCCTGTGGAAAACTCGTAAATGAAATTTTCCAGTACGTTGCCTTCGTTATAATCCACTACGGCATTTCCGAAGTCTATGGTATAAGTGGTATTTTTGGGTAAAGTGTCGGAAAATACCACTGACAATTTGCGCCCCGAAGCCCTGACATCGGGACGCTCCGGTATCGGGGGGGAGAACACCACGTTATTGTATGCGTCCTCCACGGAAACATTCTCGTTGAAATTTATTTCAATGCGCGACGGCATTACGTTGCGTGCGCCGTTCTGCGGCGAATAGGTCAATGGCACGGGCGGGGTTTCGTCTTTCGGCCCGCCCTGCGGTCCTCCGCCCCTGTTCGCGCAGGAATCCATCAGCAACACTCCCGCAATGACGGTAGCCACGCAGAACAAATAATGGAACGTTTTGTTACCTATGCGCATCGCCTGTGGAATAATCAGTCCATGATTTTGCGGAGCACGTTCTTCATGTCTACCGCTTGGGATATTATTCCACGCAAATCGTCAATCTTGACCCTGTCCTGTTTCATGTCGTCGCGGTAACGCACGGTAACGCAACCGTCTTGCAACGAGTCGTGGTCCACAGTTATGCAGAAAGGCGTGCCTACCGCATCCTGACGGCGGTAACGTTTGCCTATCGAATCCTTTTCATCGTATGTGCATTTGAAATCGAACTTCAACATGTTCATTATTTCACGTGCTTTCTCGGGCAGCCCGTCTTTTTTGACCAAAGGCATTACGCAGGCCTTTACGGGAGCAAGCACGGGAGGCAATTTCAAAACCACGCGGCTGTCCCCTCCTTCCAACTGCTGTTCTTCATACGAGGAACATACTATGCTGAGGAACATGCGGTCCACGCCTATCGAAGTTTCTATCACATACGGAGTATAGGATTTGTTGAGTTCCGGATCGAAATATTCTATTTTCTTGCCAGAGAATTGCGCATGGCGGCTGAGGTCGAAATCGGTACGCGAATGTATGCCCTCGACTTCCTTGAATCCGAACGGCATTTCAAATTCGATATCGGTTGCCGCATTCGCATAGTGGGCAAGTTTTTCATGGTCGTGAAAGCGGTATTTCCCATCTCCCAATCCGAGAGCCTTATGCCATTTCAGACGAAGGTCCTTCCAATATGCGAACCATTTCAATTCCTCGCCGGGACGCACGAAGAACTGCATTTCCATTTGTTCGAATTCCCTCATGCGGAAAATAAACTGCCTTGCCACTATCTCGTTGCGGAATGCCTTGCCTATCTGCGCGATGCCGAAAGGTATTTTCATGCGGCCGGTCTTTTGCACGTTCAAATAGTTCACGAAGATGCCTTGCGCGGTTTCCGGACGTAGATATACTTTCATGGATCCGTCCGCCGTGGAACCCATTTCAGTGGTAAACATCAGGTTGAACTGGCGCACGTCGGTCCAATTCTTGGTACCGCTTATCGGGCAGACAATGCCGCAATCGAGTATTATCTGCTTCAACCCGGCAAGGTCGTTGTCATTCATTGCCTTTGAATAACGCTCGTGGATTTCGTCGCGTTCCTTCTGATGTTGCAATACCCTTTCGTTGGTCGCACGGAACATGGCTTCGTCGAAATTCCCGCCGAAGCGTTTCGCGGCCTTCTGCACCTCCTTTTCTATTTTCTCGTCTATCTTGGCTATGAAATCCTCGATCAACACATCGGCACGGTAACGTTTCTTGCTGTCGCGGTTGTCGATTAACGGATCGTTGAAGGCATCCACGTGTCCGGAGGCTTTCCATGTCGTAGGGTGCATGAATATGGCGGCATCTATGCCCACGATATTTTCATGCAGCAATATCATGCTGTCCCACCAGTATTTCTTGATGTTGTTCTTCAATTCGACGCCGTTCTGTCCATAATCGTAGACTGCGCTTAAACCGTCGTATATGTCACTCGACGGGAAAACGAAACCGTATTCCTTGCAATGCGCGACGATTTTCTTAAAAACTTCTTCTTGAGATGCCATATCTTTTTATTATAGGTTTCAGGTGTGACTTCGTCCATTTTCGGCTGCGCTGATTTTATCCAAAGCAGGCTGCACTCGGCTATGAACAAACTCATTTGTTCATGCTCTCGCTTGCTCAGCTTTTCGGCTATGAACAAATGAATTTGTTCATGCTCTCGCTTGCACGAAAATTCAGGTTACAGTGCTATCATACATGCTGGTAAATCAAAGCGGCGAAGCCGCTACTGGCGCAAGGCACCGTTTACCAATTCGGGGAGCAAAATTAAGCATTTTGGAGGATTTTTTGTAATTTTACGTCGAAACTATCGATTATATACATTCCCCACTTTAAAATCAAATATGGACAAGGATTTCATAAGCAACGAAGAAACAGATGACATAAAAGAAGACAACAAAGCTCTTCCTGCAACACATTACAAAATTCCCGATGCCAACGACGCAAGTATAAAGCACCAATTGTCCGGAATGTTCCTGAACTGGTTTCTGGATTACTCGTCGTATGTGATACTGAACCGTTCCATTCCTTATTTGCTCGACGGGTTCAAACCCGTTCAACGACGCATACTCCATTCCATGAGACGCATGGAAGACGGTCGTTACAACAAGGTGGCAAACATAGTGGGACACACCATGCAGTTCCACCCGCACGGCGACGCCTCCATTTACGAAGCTCTCGTGCAATTGGGTCAAAAGAAACTTTTGGTGGACTGCCAAGGCAACTGGGGCAATGTCCTCACGGGCGATTCCGCAGCCGCCGGCCGTTACATCGAAGCCCGTCTGAGCAAATTCGCGATGGAAGTGGTGTTCAACCCGAAAACCACCGACTGGCAACTGTCATACGACGGACGTAACAAAGAACCGATAGTATTGCCTGTAAAATTCCCCTTGCTGCTTGCACAAGGGGCCGACGGCATAGGCGTAGGGCTCACCACGAAAATACTGCCGCACAATTTCAACGAATTGGCCGATGCCGCGATTTCATACCTGAAAGGGGAAAATTTCATACTTTATCCCGATTTCCAGACTGGCGGGTACATAGACGTAAGCAAATACAATGACGGCAAACGGGACGGGAAAATCAGGATAAGGGCAAAAATAGGCAAGTTGGACAACAAGACGCTTTGCATAAGCGAAATCCCCTACGGCACCACTACCGAAAGCCTGATTGATTCGATTCTTAAAGCGAACGAAAAGGGCAAGATCCAAATCAAGAAAGTGGAAAACAACACTTCTGCCAACGTCGAGATATTGGTACATATAGCACCCGGCCGCTCGTCGGACAAGACGATAGACGCGCTTTACGCCTTTACGCAATGCCAAGTCAGCATATCGCCTGTTTGCTGTGTCATTTATAACGACAAACCGGAATTCATGGGAGTTTCAGACGTGCTGAAATTCTCTACCGACAACACGGTCAGGCTTTTGAAAGAAGAATTGCTGATACGCAAAGTAGAATTGCAGGAAAGCATCTTCTTTTTGTCTTTGGAAAAGATTTTCATATCGGAAAGGATGTACAAGGATCCCGAATTCGAGAACGCGGGGTCAACCGACGAAGCCATCGACCACATTGCCATGCGCATGGCAGCCTTCAAGGACAGGTTATTCAGGGAGATCGAACGTGAAGACCTGGTCAAATTGCTTGCCATAGAGATGCGCCGCATATTGAAGTTCAACGCAGACAAGGCCGACAGGGACATCGCCGCCATGCAAAAGGAAATGCAGGACGTGCAATACAACCTCGACCATATAATCGACTTTACCATCAACTGGTTCGAACATTTGAAAGAAAAATACGGAGCCGCCTTCCCCCGACTGACCGAAATCAGGAATTTCGACAACATCGAAGCCGTAAAAGTGGTGGATGCCAATGAAAAGCTTTATATAAACCGTGCCGACGGCTTCATAGGCACGTCGTTGAAACGCGACGAATTCGTATGCAACTGCTCCGACATCGACGATGTCATTATCTTTTACAAGGACGGTAAGTTCAAGGTGGTGAAAGTTGGAGAAAAAATATATGTGGGCAAGAACATAATCCACTTGGCCGTATTCAAAAAGAACGATACCCGGACCATTTACAATATGGTATACAGGAACGGCAACGGCGGGGCGTCGTACATGAAACGCTTCTACGTGAACGGCATCTCCCGCGACAAGGAATACGACCTCACGCAAGGAGAACCCGGCACGAAAGTGCTTTATTTCTCGGCGAACCCCAACGGCGAAGCCGAAACAATCAAAGTGTTCCTGAAACCGAGGCCAAGGGTGAAATCGAACATAATGGAAAGGGATTTCCAGACTTTGGCCATAAAAGGGCGCAGTTCCATGGGCAATTTGTTGACCAAATTCGACGTACTCAAAATAACCCTCAAACACAAAGGCGCGTCTACGTTGGGAGGACGCAAAGTATGGTTCGACTTCGACATATTGCGCCTTAATTACGACGGACGCGGCGAATACCTGGGAGAATTCATGGGCGAAGACAAATTGGTGTACATAACCAAGAACGGACAATGCGCTTTGAGCGATTTCAGCCTTGAAAACCACTATCCGGACGATTTGATGCTCATAGAGAAATACGATCCCGAAAAGACGTGGACTCTCGCGTTGTTCGATGCCGACCAAGGATTCGCCTACCTGAAACGGTTCAACATCGAAAACAGCAACAAAACCGTCTCCCTGCCGGGAGACAACCCCGCTTCGAAATTATTATTCCTCACAGGAACTCCCCACGCAAGGCTGCAAGTGTCGTTTGCCGGGGAAAACGCCAACAAAGGCCCGGTAGTAATAGATTGCGACGAGTTCATCGGAGTCAAAAGTTACAAGGCCAAAGGCAAGCGCATAAGCACGTTCGACGTGGAAGGCATAGAAGAATTGGAACCCGCATACGTAGATGAAGAACCTGCCGATGAGAACGGGGCATCCGACAATGCGGACGAAGCAGGAAACGCTTCCGGCAACAATACCGATGGGGAAATCCATCAAAACGAAAACGGGGAGTTCAGCTTGTTCTGAACCTATTACCGGAAACACAACTTAGACAAAATCATGAAAAAGAAAAACATACGATTCTCTCTTGATAAAATAGACGAAGCCGCGAATGCTTTCTTGAACAACATAGGCGGCAAGCGGTTGATTGCATTTTATGGACAGATGGGAGCGGGAAAAACCACTTTCATCAAGGCGATTTGCGACAAGTACGGAGTTCAGGACATGGTGAACAGCCCTACTTTCGCCATAGTAAACGAATATGAAACGGCAGAAGGCGGGAAAATTTTCCATTTCGACTTTTATCGTCTGAAATCGGCACGTGAAGCGATGGATATCGGACTTGACGAATATTTCGACAGCGGCTGCCTATGCCTCATGGAATGGCCTGGAATAATCGACGGGCTGCTTCCTGACGACACCGTAAAAGTTGAAATCAGGGAATTGGAAAACGGCATAAGGGAACTGCGGTTCCTGCAAATGGAAGAATGAAGCAATCATGCGGGTTTCCAATTCCCATCTTCATACAGGCACAATGGACAAGCACGATTTACGACATGAGTTGAAAGCCGCCGTTGCCGCCATCCCGCAACAGGAAAAAAGCATACGTGCGAAAAAAGCCATACGGCTGATAGAAGATAACGCGCTTTTCAAACAAGCACACAGCGTGATGGCATTTTTCCCGTTACCTGATGAAATTGACATATCTTCCGCCCTGCCTCGCTGGGCAGATGAAAAGGAACTGCTTTTACCTGCCATGGAAAACGGCTTGATTGTGCCAAAAACATACGTTCCGCAACTTGTTCGCGGCGATTTCGGAGTAATGCAGCCCGAGGGCGGACCTTTCCCGGTTGACGAAATAGATTGCATTATCGTTCCCGGACTCGGATTCACCCTTGAAGGCGCAAGGCTTGGCAGGGGCAAAGGCTGTTACGACCGTTTTCTTGCCGGAACCAAAGCCTCCAAAATGGGATTGTGTTTTTCGGAACAGATCTTGGACGAGCTGATTGTGGAACCGCACGACATTTTCATGGATTTTGTGACGGTAGCATGACAAGGTTTGACTTTTTTCAGCAAAAAAACGTACTTTTATAGCAAATTTCCGCATATATGAGAATACACGATGATTATTCGCTGTTGGACAACAATACTTTCGGAGTAGACGTAAAAGCCGACTACTTCATGGAATACGACAACGTGGAAGAGCTCAAACAATTATTGGATACCGATCTTCTGCGTGAAAGACGCTTCCTGAATATCGGCGGAGGCAGCAACATATTGTTTGTAAACGATTTCCACGGAGTCGCCCTGCACTCGTGCATAAAAGGCATAGAAAAACTGGAAGAAGATGAAGACAAGGTTACGCTAAGGGTCGGTGCAGGAGAAATATGGGACGAATTCGTGCAATACTGCTGCGACAATTCATACGGAGGCGCGGAAAATTTGTCCGGCATACCCGGCAGCGTCGGAGCAGTGCCTATCCAGAACATCGGGGCATACGGCGCGGAAGTCAAATCCATAATCAAACAAGTGGAATGCATAAGCGCATCGTCCGGCAGGGCAAAAACTTTCTCGGCCGAAGATTGCCATTTCGCATATCGCGACAGCATATTCAAACACCGTTTAAAAGGGAAATACATCGTAACTTACGTAGTGTTCGAATTAAAGAAATCTTCATGGCAACCATGCACGGAATACGGAAGCTTGTCCACTGAAATTAAAAAATACGACAAACCGACCATGCAAAACATCCGCCTTGCGGTACTCGACATACGCAAGCGCAAGCTGCCCGAACCTAAAGTGTTGGGAAATGCCGGCAGTTTTTACACGAATCCCGTCATAGAGCGCACCAAATACGAAAAACTGAAAGACCAGCATCCCGACATGCCGTGCTACGAGGTTTCCAGGAACATGGTCAAAGTTCCCGCCGGATGGCTCATCGAGCAATGCGGATGGAAAGGCCGTTCGGTCGGCAAAGTGGCCGTACATGGCAGTCAGGCATTAGTGCTGATAAACAAAGGCGGGGCAAACGGACTCGACATCATCAACCTTTCCGACCAAATACGCCAGTCGGTAAGGGACAAATTCGGCATAGACTTGAAATTGGAAGTAAATATCGTGTTCGGATAAACAAGAATCCAAAAACAACAAGCAAATGAACAAGGTCCTGTTTATTGACGTGGACGGAACTTTAATAAGCTTCACATCGCACAAAGTCCCGGATTCGTCAATCGATGCGTTGCAAAAAGCGCGTGAGAACGGCTGTGAGATCATTATCGCCACAGGCAGGGCTTACACCGACTTGGAGGATTTGAAAGAAATCCCCTACAATGCCGTAATCGCCCTTAACGGGTCCGACTGCGTCCTGCGCGACGGGACTTCGATAGCAAGGCGGCAGATTCCTTTGGATGATTTCCGCAAAGCTTTGGCACTTTCCGAAGAATACGGTTTTCCAATTGCAGTGGAAAACGACCTTGGCATATTCGTAAACAGACGCGACCCGCAAGTAATCGCATTGGCAGAACACGTTAACCACCCTGTGCCTCCGGTAGTGGATATTGAGAAAATGTTCGTTGAAAGCAAATGCTGCCAACTGTGCTTTTATTGCGACAAGGAAACCGAAAACGAGATAATGCGGCAACTTCCGCATTTGTCCGCTTCGAGATGGCATCCGATTTTCGCCGACATAAACGTAAAAGGCGTGGATAAAAGCACCGGCATGGACATTTTTGTCTCATACTACGGAATAGACATGTCTGAAACAGTAGCTTTCGGGGACGGAGGCAACGATATTCCCATGCTACGCAAAGCCGGTATAGGCATCGCAATGGGAAACGCTTCCGAAACAGTAAAGGCCGCTGCCGGTTACGTTACCGATTCTGTTGATGACAACGGGATTTACAACGCCTTGAAACATCTCAAGGTGATATGAATCATTCAAGATAATACATTGTCCCGTCTATTATGACGTAATCGCCGTAGTACGTCCCCCTTGAATAGACAGTATTCTGATATTCAGGTTTCCAATCACGAGTGCCGTAGTATATAGCGAAATCCGACCCCTCCATGACATAATACATGTCATCCGACTCCACTTCAGAATAATATCCCACCCTGATATACGGCCTGCACGCAGACCCTCGTTGTGTACGGCGGCATATTCCACCTTGTTGTAGACCACAGCCCTTGCCGGTTCCACGCGGTGCCTTACGGAGTTGTACAGGTGGTTGCGGCCGGAGAGCAGCGTCTTGTAGCTTCCTGCCGCCCCTTTCGCCTTGCCTATGCGTTTGGACGGCTTCCAACGGTGCAGGCTGCCGTCCACGAAGCCGCCCTTGCGGAAATTGTCCTTGAAATGACGCTCCGCGGCATTGCCCATCTTTACGGGTATCGTGCGCCGAATTGCCTGCTTTAACGCCTCGCGGTTCTGCCGCAGCTTTTGTTCGAATTGTTCGGGTGTCATAGTTTAAAATTTGCTTTAATTGCGTTCTAAATGCGTTTAAAATACCAGTTTTTCATGTGAATTTGGAAAAATCCGAGTTATTTGTTTGCTGTTGATGTAAAAAACATATACCTTTGTTGCGGTACCATTCGAAGGTTACGTCCCCGATTGGAACCTCCTATAACGATAGCCTTGATTTCTCAAGGCTATCGTTTTTTATATTTGAGCAGGCAGATTCAACAAGCAAGTGCAATTTCAAAGAAGGGAGTTGAAATTGCACTTGCTTGTTGAATCTGCCATCGGCGTTTAATACTTGTTTAAATGAATTTTATTCGTAGCTTTGTATCAGGTTCAGAGATGGACTTAGGTGCGCTACGGCGTGGCTGCTGCGGTAGATTATTCTACCGCTTTTTTTGTGTGCTTTTTTTGTGGCCATACTTGCATTTAATACTTGTTTAAATAAAATTTATTTGTACCTTTGTAATGGTGTTTGTCAACTCCGCAAGGAATGGCATGTACCAGCTACAGCGATAGCCTTGTAAAAACAAGGCTATCGCTTTTTATATTTCAACAGTTTGTTTTTCCAAATTATCCATATTTCTCGATCTTTTGAACTTGTGGTAAAATAGGATTCAATAGCAGAATTGATATATCTTCTATCTACCATCGCTGGAATCTCAAGTATTACATTTTTTGCTTGTTTCTTTGCTTTCTTGATTCTATTAAATATTGCATTGTGTACATAGTCGCGATTAAATTCTTTTATATCTGCCAACTTGTTTAAATAAAACTTATTTGTACCTTTGTAATGGTATTTGTCAACTCCGTAAGGAATGGCATGTGCCTCCGATGGCGTCAGATTTTATCTGGCGCTTTTTTTAATATTTAAGCAATTTGTTTTTCCACATAACCCAAATCTCCCTCTTTGAGGAACTAATCATTCTATAGCCTTTTATTGCGGAATAAACAGTTTTTCTATCGACTATCGCAGGGATTTCAAGGATTACATTGTCAGCCTGCTTCTTGGCTTTCTTGATATGGTTGAATATTGCTTGTCTTGCGTATTCTCTTTCATAATTTTTAAGTCCGAAAAGGCTTTTACCCTCGAACAGCTTGCCTTGTATCAAGAAATCCGGATTCTTGCCTTCATACACTCCACGAGGCGAGCGGATAACCGAATACCCTGCGGAGTTTAAAAAGTGGGTGAAAGCCCACAAGACCGACATTGCAAATCCCGCAACAGAGGCACAGAACCCTATTTTATTCGCAATAACTCATACGCGATTGATGAAATCCTTAATCCGAAACAAAAAGAGTTTACAACGCTTGAAAAAGTTTTAGAAATACAACAAGGCGACCCAATGACATTTGAGGAAGCCGATGCTCTGCGCGGAAATCCTCATTATAAGGAAGATGAAATATATCGTGTGAATTGCCAAAGTTGCGTAGTTGCATACGAAATGCGCCGTCGCGGGTTCGATGTTGAAGCATTCGGAAACAACACAGCTGGAGACTGCGTTCCTTTCTTGTTGTCGCTTAAAACGCAATTGGCATGGCTTACAAAAGATGGCAAAATTCCCGACTTGATTGTTTGCAAATCCACTGTTAAAAACAAGACGGTGGACAAACGCGGATATGTACGCAGAACTTACACCGACAATGGCGAGGTATGGGGTGAATTAATGAACAAGACCAGTACGCCAGGGCGATACCACCTAAAATGGGGATGGTTAAACAAAGACAAAGGACACATAATCACGATGGAAACTTTTGCTGACGGCAAACGCAGGTTTTACGACCCGCAGGTCGGATTGGAAGCGACCAACATCATTCCGTGGTTCTTCAAAGACCGAAAATGTCGCGTTGACATGAAAGCGGGGATAGCCGCGTATAGGGTGGACGACCTTTTGCCAAATGCCGATGTGGTGAGGGGTGTTGTAAAAAAGGCTGGCTCATCTGCCTCTGCGCCAAAAGCGAACGCGATACAAAGGAAGATATTCTCTAAAAATGAAAATAAATCGCACTTAACGTCTGCATTCGACAATAACAGGTTAAGCGATAAGAAATTTCAAAAAAGCGCAAGAAATGGCAAGAAAAGCCGCTTACCATGATGTAAAGCGGATTGGAAAGATAAACGGCCATGTTGTGCTTGAACCGATATTTACCGATGGCGAGACACACGTTATCGGCATCCCGCAATTCATACTTTATAAAGACGGCAAATTAAGATGGACGGACAGCATGGAAGAAAGTTTTGAAATAATGGACAAATTCTTCTTATAGATGCCGCCAAACGCCAAAGCCCGCTTTTCGTCTTTTGTCAGATAAATCCGTTCCATAACCCCCTACCCTTTCGTTTTCGGATTGCGCAGCGGCTTCCGCAATAATTTGCCAACGCGCACCTCCACCTGCTTGTTGCGGTAGACGTGATTACGCCGCAACGCTTCCGTCAAGGAACAGTTACAAAAAAACAGCGATAGTGTTTCAAACCGTGGAACAATATATAAATTTTTCATGATTAGTTATATGGGAGGCATTGTCTTATCCCCCGTCAAAATCGCTTGCGCCATTTTGACCGCCCCCAGAGGGGGCTCGGGGTCGCGGGTTCGACTGCCACAAAAAAAGAGGTTGAGCCTCGTGCAACTCAACCTCTTTATTTCCTGCGGTGCGGACGGGACTCGAACCCGCGCTTGCGCGGCAAGCGCCTTGGCATTGTCTTATCCCCCGTCAAAATCGCTTGCGCCATTTTGACCGCCCCCAAAGGGGGCATGGGGTCGCGGGTTCCGACAACAAAAAAGAGGTCGGGATTTTGATTCCAAACCTCTTTTTTCCTGCGGTGCGGACGGGACTCGAACCTGCGCTTGCGCGGCAAGCGCCTTGGCATTGTCT
>JADIMR010000006.1 GCA_017694565.1 Candidatus Enterocola intestinipullorum
GTTGTCTTCAACGTGTTCAACATCTGTCCCACCGTGCGTTTTTCTTCTCCCGGAACATTTTTGAACTCGGCAAAAAGATTGGCAATCGTTCCTTTTTTGCTAAGGAATTTTATTCTCAATTGTTCCAGTTCTTCTTTGTTGGACGGAGCCATGTCCTGCAGCTCCTTCATCAGTTTTTCTATGGTCTCTTTCATAACCGGCTTTGTTTCATACGGGTGGCAAAATTACTAATTTATATTGTACTTCTCTGCATTTTTGAGTAATTTTGCACGTCCCGGAACGCTTGTTTTTTCGCAAAATACAGGGAATGCGGGCGCTTCGTTTTCAACCTTAATTTATTTAAATGGGTAAAATTATTGCAATAGCGAACCAAAAGGGCGGTGTGGGAAAAACAACCACTACCGTCAATCTTGGCGCATCACTTGCCGCCTTGGAGAAAAAAGTGCTCATAGTGGACGCCGATCCGCAAGCGAACGCTTCATCAGGACTCAACGTCGACGTGTCCAAAATAGAGAACAGCATTTATGAATGCCTTATCGGAGGCGTGGATGTGAAAAAGGCCGTTCTGAAAGTGGATTTGGACGGGTTGGGCGGCTATTTGTACTTGTTGCCGTCGCATATCGACCTCGTAGGAGCTGAAATCGAAATGCTGAAACTGCAAAATCGCGAGATGTTCCTCAAAAACGTACTGGCGCCGGTCAAGGACGATTTCGATTACATCCTCATAGATTGTTCTCCTTCATTGGGACTTATCACGGTAAACTGCCTCACTGCCGCCGATTCGGTGATTATTCCCGTACAGGCCGAATATTATGCCTTGGAAGGCATAAGCAAATTGCTTAACACCATCAAGATAATAAAGGGGCGTTTGAATACCGCTTTGGAAATCGAGGGATTCCTTATCACCATGTACGATTCCCGTTTGAGATTGGCCAACCAAGTGGCGGAAGAAGTACGGCAACATTTCCGCGAACTCGTGTTCAACGTCATGATCCAGCGCAACATCAAATTGAGCGAATCTCCAAGTTACGGGGTTCCCGTATTGTTGTACGATGCCGGATCGAAAGGTTCACAAAATTATATCCAGCTCGCGCAGGAATTGTTGGAAAAAAACAACGGCAAATGAGACAGGCATACTGCCGCTCCGTCCCTTATAAACAAAAAAACGCAATATGAAAAAGAACGCATTGGGAAGAGGCTTGGGCGCCTTGATAGAACTTGACAACGTACAAACCGGCGGGGGGTCGTCCATAAACGAGATCGATTTGGATTTGATAGAGGCCAATCCCAATCAGCCGCGCCGTCATTTCGACCAGGAAGCTTTGGAGGAATTGTCGGCGTCGATTGCACAGATAGGAGTAGTGCAGCCTATCACGTTACGGGAGGCGGATGGCGGCAAGTATCAGATAATTGCGGGAGAACGCAGGTTCAGAGCCGCGAAAATGGCAGGGTTGGAAAAAATCCCCGCGTATGTCAAAACCGTGGATGACGAATCCGTGATGGAGATGGCCTTGGTGGAGAACATACAACGCGAAGACCTCAATGCCATTGAAATAGCTTTGTCCTATCAAAGGCTCATAGACGAATACAAGTTCACACAGGAAGCATTGAGCGCGAAAGTCGGCAAAAAACGCGCCACTATCGCCAATTATCTCCGTTTGCTGAAACTTCCGGCCGAAGTACAGCTTGGCATAAAGAACAAGCAGATCGACATGGGCCACGCAAGGGCGTTGGCCTCGCTCGATGATGCCGCCGCCATGATCGGAATATACGAAGAAGCGTCGAAAAACGGTTATTCGGTCCGCCAAGTGGAGGAAATGGTACATTCCGCCCTTAACGGCGGAAATCCTGCAAAATCCAAACAAAACCAGGAAAACAAAGATAAAAATGCCGACTTCGAACCTCTGTGCGGCAAACTGTCCCAAGTGTTGGGGGCGAAAGTGAGCATCTCCCGGAACGCCAAAGGAAAGGGCAAAATCAGCCTGCAGTTTTCTTCCGATGAAGAATTGGAAAACCTACTGGCCATCCTCGACAAAATCCATTAAAAAGGGAAATGCGCAAAATCCTGTTATTCGCAATAGGAATTTCATTGCCTGCGGTCCTGTCTAATGCCGCCGGTATCTACCCCGCGCCGGCAGACAGCGTTGCAGCTTCGATTCTGTCCGTGTCTGCCAATGACAGTGCAAGCGTCGGCAGTTTGCAAAACAATCCCGACGTTCAGGACAAATCCGGCTCTTTGGCATTGGCGGCAGATTCGACAATGTCCGAAGGAATGACTGACGGTGCGGTCGCTGCCGATTCCGTGGATACTTCGCAATGGCCGGTGTTCGACAAACCGGAAGAAGCAAGCGTGGTTACCGCCAAAATCGATTCTTCATTCAACGAGACCCTTTATTACCGTGGCCGCAAACCTGATGCGGACAAGGCAGTCTGGTTTTCGGCAGTGCTTCCGGGCCTTGGACAGATATACAACCGGCAATATTGGAAATTGCCGATAATCTACGGCGGGGCGTTAGGTGTCGCGTATGCGATAACGTGGAACAACCAGATGTACGTCGATTACCGTAAGGCATACCTCGATTTGATTGATAGCGATCCTGATACCCGTTCATACGAAAACCTCCTGCCCGAAGGTACAGTCATAGACGATTCCAACAGGTCCACATACGAGCGCACATTCCAAAACGGACAAGAAACATACCTCCGGTACAGGGATTTGAGCATAATCGTGGCGGGAGTGTTATACATCCTTACTATGGTGGACGCTTACGTGGATGCACAATTGTTCGATTACGACATTTCCCCGGACTTGTCCGTCAATGTTTCGCCGGCCATAATCCCAAGCTCTACCCAAGAACCGTTAGACGCTTCCGTAGGTGTCAAATGCAAGGTAAGGTTCTAATGTCAGTGGTTAGTGTATTATGTGTTACAAGAAAACAATCTTCACCTTATCGCTTATCGCAATCCCGCTTGTCGCGTGCCTTGCGCAAAGCGATTCCTATGCGATATACCGTGCCTACATCGAAAAGGATATGGAGTCGTGGCGGCAGGTTATAGACAGACGGCGCAATATCGAAAATCCGTCCAAGGAATATATGGAGGAGACCATAAATTACGAATACGGTTTTGTGGCATGGTGCCTTGCGGATTTGGGCAAGACACGTGATTTGGCACAGGAATACTTGGATTATGCCGTGGAAGATTTGGAACTTTACGAAGATATGGACAGTTGCCGCGAATCGCGTGTGATGGCTTACAGGTCGGCATTCATCGCCTACGAGATGAAATTGCACCCCATGCGCACGCCTTTCATCGGGGTAAAGAGCGTGAAGCTTTCCCGCGAAGCCGTACAAGCGGACAGCACGGATTATTTCGCCTATATCCAAAGAGGCAACGTGCTTTATTATCTTCCGGCATTGTTCGGCGGGTCGAAAAAAACAGCCATTGAAACTTATAAGCAGGCAAGGGACATAATGCAATCCGGGTTCGACTCGAAAGCCCGCCATAACTGGCTATATCTCAACCTTTGGCTTACGATTGCGGATGCTTGCAAGGGTTTGCGCGACTATGCGCAAGTGAAAACCTGCTACGACAGCGTATTGAAAATCGCCCCCGACTTCGATTGGGTCAGGGACGATTTGTATGGAAATTTGCCTTCCGAATAATCATTTTACCACCACAAGCTCGTACTTGCGTGTTCCCAAACCGATTTTTTCGGAGTGGGCGAGGCAGGTTTTGTATTCCGTATTCGGGTTGGCATTGTCGAAATGGTCGTGATGGTCGCAAAAATTATCCTTGTGCATTTCATCGGTAAGCTGGCTGCCGGGCAGGGGAGTTTGTTCCAAGCAGGCATCCACGCAGGCTTGATCCAGTGCAAGCGGATCGAACGACGCGAACATGCCCACGTCGGCAATAATGGGCGTATCGTTTCCGGAGTGGCAGTCGCATGTCGGTGAAACGTCCATGACCAAAGAGAGATGGAAATTCGGACGCCCTTGCAACACTGCCTTGGTATATTCCGCCATGCGGCAGTTTAGTTCTTTTACGGCCGCATCCATACCGAAACTTATCGCATCGAAATTACATGCGCCTATGCAACGTCCGCAACCAACGCAATTGTCATAATCGACAGTCATCTTCTTGTGTTCGTTGTCGAACACCAAACCGTTGTTGGCGCATTCTTTCATGCACTTTTTGCAACCACGGCAAGCCACGGAATCGATTACGGGCTGCCCGTTGCAATGTTGTTCCTTTTTGCCGGCGCGAGACCCGCAGCCCATGCCTATGTTTTTTATAGTGCCTCCGAATCCTGTGAGTTCGTGGCCTTTGAAATGGGTCAAGGATATGAAAATGTCGGCATCCATTATCGCCCGTCCGATTTTCGCTTCTTTCACGTATTCCCCGCCCTCGACAGGTACGGCTATGTCGTCGGTTCCTTTCAGCCCGTCGCCGATAATCACCGGGCATCCCGCGCTAAGCGGCGAAAAACCGTTTTCCCAAGCGCAATACAGATGTTCGAGCGCGTTTTTACGGCTTCCCGGATATAATGTGTTGCAATCGGTGAGGAAAGGTTTGCCCCCGCATTTTTCCACGAATCCGGCAACGGCTTTCGCATAATTCGGCCGGATGAACGTCATGTTGCCTTTTTCGCCGAAGTGCATCTTTATGGCCACGAATTTGCCATCCATTTCGATTTTGTCCAAACCTGCGGCTTTCATCAGTCGTTTGAACTTGTCCACAGGACTTTCGTCCGGTTTGCAACGGAAATCGGTAAACCAGACTTTTGAGATTTTTTGTTCTTCTTGCGTATTCATATTAATATGCGATGTGGTGGGATAGGTCGATTCAAGCGGCAGCGGCAGCCGTAGACTGTTGCCCGGGAAATCAACCACTCACCAAAAATAATGATATTTTCGGAGATTCGCGTATACCGGCAGCATGAAGTACCGTTTTTCCCTTATTGGATTTTTCTGTCGTATTAGTATGAAAAAATACGTTTTTGCCTCCATGTCCGGCTTTTTTATTTCATAAGTCATTGTTTATTGGATTTTTAAACGTATATTTGCGCCCGCATTCGAGAAATGCAAGGAAGTTAAAATTAAAAAATCTAAGAAATGGCAACCAAAATCAGATTGCAAAGACATGGCCGCAAAGGATATGCTTATTACCATATCGTGGTGGCCGACAGCAGAGCGCCACGTGATGGCAGGTTCATCGAAAGGATAGGGTCGTACAACCCCAACACCAATCCCGCTACGGTGGACATAAACTTCGATGCAGCCATGAAGTGGCTGAATGTGGGAGCACAACCCACTGATACTGTACGCAGTTTGCTTTCGAGAGAAGGCGTCCTGTTGAAAAAACACTTGCTCGGCGGCGTGAAGAAAGGCGCGTTCACCGAAGAAGTAGCAGAGCAGAAATTCCAGGCATGGATAGCTGAAAGAGATAAAAAAGCGGCTTTGGAAGCTGACAAACGTGCGAAGAGCGCGAAAGAGAAAGCTGACGCGAGATTGGCTGCGGAAAAAGCGGCAAACAGTGCCAAAGCAGCCGAAGTAGCCAAGAAACGGGCTGAGAAAATGGCAGCGGAAGAAGCAGCAGCGAAAGCAGCTGCCGAGGAAGCGGCCGCAGCAGCAAAAGAAGCAGAAGGGGCAGTCGAAGCTGAAGCTCCGGCAGCTGAAGCATGATAAAAGACAATTAATTTGTTCCGCACAGGTTTCAATAAGTGAAAAGCCCGGCTTTTCCACCTTGTCGGAGGTACTTTTAAAATATAATTATGTACGCTATTGTTGAAATTGCAGGACAGCAATTCAAGGTTACGAAAGACCAAAAAGTATTTGTTCACCGTCTTAATAACGAGCGTGGCGATGTTGTCGAATTTGACAATGTATTGCTCATCGATCAAGACGGAAAAGTAAAGGTAGGTACTCCCGTAGTGGAGGGCGCGAAAGTAACGGCAGAGGTCGTTTCTCATGTAAAAGGCGACAAGGTAATCGTATTCAAAAAACGCCGTCGCAAAGGTTACAGAGTAAAGAACGGTCATCGTCAATGCTTTACCGAGTTGGTGATTAAGGATGTCGTTGCTTAAATCAACGTTCTAAAAGAAAGGAGAATAAACTCATGGCACATAAGAAAGGCGTCGGTAGTTCAAAGAACGGACGTGAGTCGGAAAGCAAACGACTCGGAGTTAAGATTTTCGGAGGCCAATTTGCAAAGGCCGGTAACATATTGGTGCGCCAACGTGGTACCGTACATCATCCGGGAGAGAATGTAGGTATGGGCAAAGATCATACTTTGTTCGCCCTCATTGACGGAGTAGTTGTATTCCGCAAGAAAAAAGAAAATCGTTCTTACGTATCTGTACAGGCTGTTCAATCAACTGTCGCAGAGTAATAAGAAAATCGAAACAAATAAAAAAGGAAGTTCCATGCTGGAACTTCCTTTTTTATTTGTTTCGATTTTACAGTTACACATTGTTTGGATATTTTCAATATGAAATCCAAGCAGCGTATGAAAATAAGTTAGAAAGCATGCTGTGTCATGACGTTTTTTTCGTATATTGCAGTATTAACATTAAAACATCGGAGCAGTTATGAAAAAAATCATTTACTCACTTATAATCTTATTTACGGCCATGACAATTAATGCACAAAACAACAAATTCACTCTTTTGCCTCTTCCTTACCCGGCAGAGGCATTGGAACCTGTAATCAGCAAACAAACGGTAGAATTCCATCACGGAAAACATTTGCTTGCATACGTGAACAACTTGAACAACCTGATAAACGGGACGGAATACGAAAACATGACCTTGGAAGATATTGTGGCAAAGTCGGATGGCGGTTTGTTCAATAATGCGGGACAGGTACTTAACCACAACTTGTATTTTACGCAATTCTCTCCCGACGGTGGAGGGGAACCATCAGGTGAATTACTACAATCCATAACAGGGCAGTGGGGCAGTTTTGAAAACTTCAAGAAAGAATTCGAGAAAAGCGGTGTATCATTGTTCGGATCAGGATGGGTATGGCTGTCCAAAGACAGCAACGGCAAACTAATCATAACACAAGAACCGAATGGCAGCAATCCGGTTGCGAAAGGGCTTGTCCCCTTATTGGGCTTCGACGTATGGGAACATTCGTATTATTTGGATTATCAAAACAGGCGTGCCGACCATTTGTCGGAATTGTGGAAAATCATCAATTGGAAAGAAGTGGAAGCCCGTTTTGAAAAGTAACAGGCAGCCATTTATCAAACAAGGCCCTGCATTGGCAATGCAGGGCCTTAAATCTTTCAAACGGATTCCTCAGTCCGTACATATTCGATTGCCTTGTTTATTATCTCGTTGAATGCGTGTCCTGTCTTGAATCTTTGCAGGACAAAATCCTTCAAATCAGGTGAGAACAATGTTTCTTTTTTCAGAGGCATGGAAATGCAATAAGCTTTGTATTTCAGATAATCCACGTATTCGAAATCGGAGGGAAAGCCTTTCGGGGCTTTGACTAATTTCTCCGTTATGTCGAAATCGAACCCTTTCGCTGTTTTGAGGGCTTTCTCGAATTGCAGTGGGTTGTCGTAAATTTCCGTCCGTATGCTTTCCAATTCGGCCGGTGAGTGGCAGTACATGCCGATTGCCAGCATGTTATTGTCAAGATACTCGTCCCCGTCGGCCTGTATGTGGAAGTAGTACCCGCCATAGCCGGATTTCTTGCCCTTTGGAGCAATAAACGCCCCGAAATGGGTCTTATATGGACTTTTGTCCTTTGAAAAACGAATGTCGCGGTTTATGCGGTAGGTGCAATCGGACACCGTAACACCGGATACACGTTTGTCGAAGCGTTCGACCCCGTCGATGAGTTCTTGTGTGAACGATTGGAAATCTGCTTTGACGGCTTCGTATTCCTTTCTATTGGCATCGAACCACGCCTTGTTGTTGTTGGCTTGCAGCTCGTTTAAAAAATCCAATATGCGTTTCGCATCCATTTTTTTCAAATTAATAATTAAAAG
>JADIMR010000054.1 GCA_017694565.1 Candidatus Enterocola intestinipullorum
TTGTGTTCTATCTCGCCTGTGTCCTTGTGCAACACCAATAAACGGGCCTCGTCACGGAATTCCACGGGTTGCTGCGCTATCAGTTCCTCGGGAAGTTTGAAATCGAATTGCGAAAGTTTCATGCCAGAGTATGTTTTTTTGTTCCTATTCTTCTTGTGTTTCCTCTTTGTCGTCGTACTGTCCGAGCATGGCCTTGAACGCGGGAAAAGTCATGCAATCTTCGACCCTGATGCCGCCTACCCTTGTGCGGCGCAAGGACGTGAGATATGCCCCGCTGCCCAACGCCTCGCCTATATCACGGGCAAGGGAACGGATATATGTTCCTTTGCCGCATACCACGCGGATTCTTATTTCGGGCATGGAATATTCCAACAGCTCGATTCCGGATATTTCCACGGGCTTCGCCTCTATTTTCACGTCTTTGCCTTTACGGGCGTAATCATACGCCCTACGGCCGTCTACTTTGACTGCCGAGAAAACCGGAGGCACTTGCATCACGGTTCCTTGGAATTTCCGCAATACTTCCAAGACTTTGTCTTCGGTTATGTGTTCCGTGGGATAAAAAGCATCCGGCTCATGTTCGGTGTCGTATGACGGAGTGGTCGCGCCCAAACGCAGCACCGCTTCGTATTCCTTGTCCTGGGCTTGCAAAGCGGTTATCATCTTTGTGGCCTTTCCCGTACAAAGTATCATGACCCCGGTTGCCATCGGGTCAAGCGTGCCGGCATGACCAACTTTTAATTTTTTGACTCCAAGATATTTGCAAAGAGCCCAACGCACCCGCCCCACCAAATTGAACGAAGTCCAGTAAAGCGGCTTGTCGAAATATAAAACTTCTCCCTCCTTATAATCCATCTATACCCGTCAAAGCGAATAAATGATTGAAAACGCACCCATCAGGAGACAGTAAATGGCAAAATATATCAGTTTGCCGCGTTTCACTATGCCTATCATGAACTTGCAGGCCACGCATCCTGACAAAAAGGCGGCGAGGAAGCCCAAAACCAACGATAAGACCGGAGTTTGGGGAATATTGCCGCTTACCATGTCGAGCAAATCGAGCAATGCCTGTCCGAGTATCGGAATAATCACCATGAGGAAAGAGAAATTCGCCACCTGCTCTTTTTTATTGCCAAGAAGCAAGCCCGTGGCAATGGTTGTGCCGGAACGTGAAAGACCGGGAAGCACCGCCACCGCCTGCGACAGTCCTATTATGAAAGCGTCGCGATAAGAAATCGTTTCCTTTTGACGTGGCTTGGCATAATAAGAGAACCCGAGAAGCAACGCCGTAACTATCAAACAACATCCGACGACTATCATGCCTTCACCGAAAATCGCTTCCACATAATCTTTAAAAAACACTCCAATTATAAAAACCGGAATCATGGAAACGAAAATCTTGGCTACGTAATCTTTCTGGGGATTCCATGCCTTCGTCGAAAAACATCCTTTGAACAAATCGGCAATTTCCTTGCGCAACACCACAAGCGTGCTGCAAACCGTGGCGGCATGGACAATGACCGCGAACAAGAGATCTTCATCGGAATTAGTTCCGAACAAAGTCTGTCCTATTATAAGATGTCCGCTGCTGCTGACCGGTAAAAATTCCGTCAGTCCTTGTATCAGTCCGAGTATAAGGGCTTCGTACCATTCCATTTCTCAAAACTTTTTTCTTCCTCCCGCTTTCGTGTCCGGGCGGTTATTGTTAATACTTGTCTTATACGGATGTCATTTATGTTTGTCTTCGGACTTCTTCGGTTTGTACCAAATCGCGAACAATATGGACACGTATCCGATGAAAACTATAAGGGGCGCGACTATTACACGCCTTGTGCTGAAAATATCGGGTTCGAAATTATGCAGACCGGAATCAGGACCGACCGCCATCAACACGAATCCTATTATCACGACAACCAACCCGGCCGCTATGAAATACAAGTTACGCTTGGAAAGCCTGAGCGATGTATTATTCTCTTCTTTTTTAATTGTTTCTTTATTCATCTGAATCAAATATAATACATTGAATCCAACGACAGCCTCAAATATCTGGACACGGATATGTACGTTGAAACAAAAGTTATGAGCAATCCTGCTATTATCATGACCGCAAACGAAATCAAGATGCTGTCTATGAACTCGGTACTAAGCATGTTGCCCACCTCCGACTGTGCCCAGAACATTGACAGGGAAAGCATTCCCATGGCAATAAACGACGACAAAAGCCCCATCAACATGCCTTGGGCAAGGAACGGCCTGCGGATGAAACGTCCCGTAGCTCCTACGAGTTTCATGGTATGTATCAGGAATCTTTTGGCATATATGCTCAAACGCACCGTATTGCTTATAAGCGCGTAGGAAACTATCAAAAGCAAAACCGACAATGCCAGCAATACGACTGAGATGCGTTGCACGTTGTCGTTTACCGCCTGTACCAGATTCTTTTGATAAATTACTTCCCTCACTTCGGGCAAGCGGCGCAAAGCTTTCTCTATCTTGGAAATACTGTCATTGTTGGCATATTCCGACACAAGTTTGAGTTCAAGCGATGCCAACAACGGATTATAACCTAGGAACTCGGTAGGATCGTGCCCGAGTTCTTCGGTAAGTTCGGAAATCGCGCGTTCCTTGTCAATATATTCCGTGGATTTGGTATATTCTTCGGCATCGATTTTTTTCTGCAATTTCTGCACGTCGGAAGCTTTGGCATCTTCATTCAGGACAACAGAAAGGGTAATGTTTTCCCTTACTGCCACGGACAAATCGCCTGCAAACAGGACGAGGGTCGTGGTCAGACCTATCAGAAAAATAACCAACGATATGCTTATTATCGAAGTTAGGCGCGAATTGAACAGATTATTGGATGTCGATTTGACGTTTTTCATGCAGCTGTCCTGTTTTTTCTGAATTTCGCAAAGATAATACAAGCAAAAGCCAAAGTCAATAGCACGGAACTGATAATCTCCAACACGTTGCCAATGGAATAAGACTTGGGGTCGAACCGGAAATCCAGCTCGTAGCTGCCTTGCGGCAGATAAACGGCCCGCAGCAGATAGTTGCCGCGCAAAATCGGAAGTTCTTCCCCGTTATCGCGCACCGCTTTCCACCCTTTATAGTAGAAAATCTCCGAAAATACCGCCATCTGCGGTGTCGGGGCGGTTACCAAATATTTCAATTTTCCGGGTTCATAAGAAACAAGTTGTATGTCGGCACCTTCGGTTTCGAAACGGTTTTCCGGCACTTCCGAGGCGAATTGCTTGTCCATTACCAAAACCTCGCGGAGGTCAACATCGTCAAGCAGGGATATTTCCTCGTCGGCGTTTTCCGCAAAACGTATGCGATCAACAAGCCATGCGTTGCCGTATGCGTATTTGTTCATCAGAGGGATAGCCGACGGATGGAAAATAACGTATTTCGTATTCAACATGTTCAATACGCCCGACTTTTCAAAAAGGCTGTCGATGCCGCTTTCGCTTGCTATTTCACGCAAGCCCTGCGTGAACGCGGCAATCTCCGGGGCAAGTTGTATGTCAATGAGTTCCTGGTACCGGCGCAGCTTTACTGCACTGTATCCCCCGACGGTTTTGTGGAAGTACGACGGGGCGGAACTGTTGAAAATGTCTACCGTAAGGTCGAGAACCCTGTAATCCAAAGATTTGTCACGGAGTATATAATCATCGGCCGGCGACGGCTTCCTTTCAGTTACTACGTTTTTATTGTCCACAAAACTGTCGGCATTCAGGTAGCGTGCCGCAACACCTATCATATCGACAGCGACAAGCATTCCCAACAAAGACACGGACACTGCCTTGCTTTTGAGCCATCCTTTTACATGCACATACAACACGGCTGCCGTAAGTATTATGAACAAGAATGAACGCATGGCATCGGACGAAAGCATGTCTTTCCGGTCTGCCGGAAGCGTATCCTGCAAAAATGCGTAATCACCGGTAAAGGCGGCATCGCCGGGAGCGCGGAAGTCGCCGGCAAGCGACGGGAATATCGCGAACAGCAGGCACACGGAAGCAGTTATTCCGGCTGAAATATACAAGTATTTCAATTTGCGCTTGTTGTCGATGCTGTCGGAGAACATCTCTTTAAGAGCCAGAGCCGCCATGATGCACATTGCAAGGCAGGTTATGGTCAGCGTCATGGATACCGTCCGGAATTTATTGTACATCGGGACGAAATCAATGAAGAAGTCGGTAAGCGGCATGAAGTTCCTGCCCCATGACAGCAACAAGCCCAATATCGCAGAAGCCAAAAGCCACCAACGCTGGCGTTGAGGCACTACCATCAGGCCAAGCACGAACAAGAAACACACAATCGCACCCGCATAAACAGGCCCTGCGGTAAACGGCTGGTCTCCCCAGTACAACGGCATGGAGTAAGAGTACATGAACTCGGCAAGATTGCGCGGACGGAAAGACTCAGGGTCGTTGCGGACATAACGGTCGATCCGTGCTTTTTCCGAATCCGTAAGTTCCCGCCCCAATTCACGCAAGCCGGTACGCTCGGCAAACGCCTGCGCAGTGTTGGATGCCTCGTCCAATTGCCCGGCAGACGCACCGCCCATAAAATCGGGTATCATCAATGTCATGGATTCGCCAACTCCGTAACTCCAAGCCGTAATGTAATCCTTGTCCAACCCGTGTGAATCCGAATTTTCCAAAGTGAGACCGTTGCTTTCACCGCGCATGGTAGCCTTTACATATTCCGAAGTGGTCAGCAAGCGGGTAGCATTAAGCCCAACGGCCACCAATGCGCCTATGCACAAGATACCGATGCGTTTGAAAAATCCGGAAACCTGTTTTTCCTTTATCGCGAACACCAATTCGGAAATCCCGAGAATTATGACGACGAATAACGTATAGTAGATTATCTGCACATGGTTGGCATAAAGCCCCATACCGAGAAAAAAGGCCAATAGCGCACTACCTGTCCACGGATTTTTCCGTAAGGCATACCAAATGCTGGCAATGATGGGAGCCATGTACGCGATGGCGACGGCCTTGGTATTGTGTCCCGCCACTATTATTATGAGATTGTACGAGCCGAATGCGAACGCGATAGAGCCGGCTATGGCCATATACGGATTGACTCCGAACAGCAACAGCAGGACATAAAAACCGGCCAAATAAAGGAACACCCTGTAAGACGGCCCCGGAAGGATGCGCAAAGCCGAGTCGATGTATTTCAGTACCGTATCGGGCTGGTCCATACATATCTGGTACGTCGGCATGCCGCCGAACATGGAGTTCGTCCACAACGCCTGGTCGTCGTGGGTTTCGTTGTAATCATGGGCCTCCTTGCTCATGCCGATGTAACTTTGTGTATCGGCACCGTATATCGTCTTTCCTTGTAGAACCGGATAAAGATACGCAAGAGTGATTATCAGGAACACCAAAACGGCGGTTACGTGAGGCAAAACCTTTTTCATATATGCTATCGTGTGAATGAAACCTGCTTTGAGAATTGACAAAGTTAGCGTTTTTTTGTTTGCCTATTGCAAGAATTAAAAAAAGGAAGTAATTTTGTCCCCGCTTTTACGGGGTGTGGCGCAGTTGGTAGCGCGCTACGTTCGGGACGTAGAGGCCGCAAGTTCGAGTCTTGTCACCCCGACGAAGCTGAAATTTTGAAAAATTGCAGTTAAATTCGTGTGCCGCACAGTACAACATTGGACAATTTGTAGTACCTTTGCAGCCACAAAACAAGTTCGGGGTGTAGCTCAGCCCGGTTAGAGTACGCGTCTGGGGGGCGTGTGGTCGCAAGTTCGAATCTTGTCACCCCGACTTAAAATTAAAAGACCTGCCGATTTCGGCGGGTCTTTTTTATTTCCAACCATTGGCAAACCAAAAGCGGCTTATTACAAAACCGTTACGTAAAAATCGACCTGCTTCGCGGATTTTTGCTTAATACTGCAATTTTTTATTGCCGGGCGATATAACGGAGAATTTTATCTTGTAATATTGCAGCGGAAACAACAACGATTACTTGACAAAGAAACGGAAACTCTCGCCAAGCAATCTTCCCCGCTTCATTTGGGGAGTTTTTTCATGTTTTTGTTAAAGTACGGCAAAATATCTGCCGTCTGTTTTGCAGGATTGTCGTATTCGTGCAAAGCCTACAATGCGACGTGGACAACTCCGCCTTGATGAAACGGGAAAAACCGAAAGAATGTACAAAAGAAGAATGATTGACAATGTCACGGGAACTATGGCTGGCAGCCACCCTTTTGCTTGCAACGGCAGGCGTATCGGCCGGTAATATCAAGGGTTCTGTCAAAGACGCTAAAACAGGCGAAGAAATCATCGGTGCATACGTTGTAATTCAAGAAGAACCAAGCAACGGCACGGTTACGGGAATGGACGGAAGTTTCTCCTTGTCCACCAATCTCGAAAATTACACTTTGGTTTGCAAATACATGGGCTACTCGGACCGCGAACTCTCCGTGTACCCTGGCATGAAGAATGTCGAAATAGCGTTGGACTCCGACGACTTCATGCTGGACGACATCACCGTTACCGCCGACAATACCGGTCGCAGGGACGCAGGAGCGCGCCTCATTGAACGGCAGTCCATGAACGTTGTGAACGTGATGAGCGCACGCAGCATGGAATTGTCCCCGGACATAACCGTGGCCAACGTGATACAACGCATGTCCGGCGTTACTGTGGAACGCAACAGCAGCGGCGAAGGGCAATATGCCATCCTGCGAGGCATGGACAAACGCTACAACTACACATTAATCAATGGCGTGAAAGTGTCCAGTCCGGACAACAAAAACCGCTTCGTGCCATTGGACATGTTCCCGTCCGAAATGCTCGACCGCCTCGAAGTTACCAAATCGCTTACGGCGGACATGGAAGGCGACGGCATAGGAGGAGCGGTGAACCTTGTAATGAAAGACGCCCCGTCCGAAAGGCAATTCACGGTAAACCTGTCATCGGGCTACAACGCGATGTATTTCGACCGCGATTTCGAATCGTTCAACTACCGCGCCATACAAAAACAATCCCCATACGAGGCCAAGGGTATGCAAAGCAGCAAGGTAACGATGGACGACTTCACGATGGACAACCTGCACATGAATTCGGGAGCCGCCCTGCCAGACCTGATAGCAGGTTTTTCATACGGAGACCGTTTCTTCAAAAACAAATTGGGCATCATGGCCGCCGCCAGCTTCCTCAACACTTACAGGGGCAAGGAAAGCCAGTTGATTTACCAACCCGGAACGACGCACAACGGCATCGAATACCGCAATTATTCGGCGCAACAGACCAAGATAGGCGCACACTTGAAATTGGACTACCATATAAACCCGAACCACAAATTGATGTGGTACAACGGCTATATGGACATGCGCGAGGCGGAAGTCCGCAACAAGAAAGACGACAAGGATGGCGCAGTGCGCATGAAGTGGAACCACCAGTACATATTCAACTCCACCCTCAAAGGCGAACATTATTTCCTGCACGACCGCGCCTTGAAACTCGAATGGTCGGCCGTGGCATCCACGGCATACAACGAAACGCCGGACAACGCCGAGATTTATTTGCTCGGAAACCACTTGTCGAACACCAACTCGGCAAAAAGGCGATGGGAACACAATTCAGACCGCGATTTGGCGGGCTACTTGGACTTGACATACACGCTGAAAGTTTACGACGGGTCAAGGTTCGACTTTTCAGCCGGAGGAATGTTCCGCGACAAAAAACGCGACAGCTTCTTCAATGAATACTGGTTCCAATCGGCTACCGCCTCCTCATATACGCCGCAAGTTTACGGGGAAGACTGGACGAATTTCGACCAACTGCTTTTCGACGTGCAGAGCCGCGCAATCAACAGTCCGCTGAACTACGATGCAAGCGAACAAATCGGAGCTGGATACGGCATGGTAAAATACACACGTCCGAAATGGGAATTCATAGCCGGCGTCCGCGTGGAACACACCGACCAAGGGTATGTGTTGAAATTTCCCGGCAACAACGAGGATCCGGTAGGCCATCAGGTTTATACGGACGTGTTACCCAGCTTCCACGCTAAATACACGGTGCACAAGAATGCCAACCTGCGTTTTTCATACGCCCGTGCCATAAACCGTCCCAGCTTTTTCGAGATTGTGCCTTACCACATCGTGAACGAGGATTATCCCGAAGAAGGCAATCCGGATTTGAAGCACACTGTTGCCGACAATATCGACTTCCGATATGAATTTTTTCCCGCCACGTCGGAACAATTCATGGTAGGGTTCTTCTATAAAAGATTGATAGACCCTATCGAATACGGGTTGGTGCAACGCGGGCAAGACCTTACGTACATGCCGATGAACTTCGGTAATGCAAACAACCTCGGAGTGGAAATCGACATCCAAAAATATTTCAGTTGGTTCGGAATCAAAGCCAATTATACCTATACCCACTCCGAAATTACCACCTCGAAGCTATACATGGACGGCAACGAGACGAAAGAGACTACCCAAACCCGTCCCTTGTACGGGCAGGCTGCCCATGTGGCCAACCTTTCGCTACTGTTCAAAAGCACGAAATACGGTTGGGAAGGACAGATAGCGGGCAGTTACACTGGCAAGCGGCTTAGCGAAATATCCCAATGGATTGACGACGATATTTGGGAAGAAGGCTACTTCCAACTCGACCTTTCGGTGGAAAAGAGTTTCAAATTCGGCCTGAGCATTTTCGCCAAAGCCAGCAACTTGTTGGACATGCCGCTGCTGCGCTTCATACAGAACGGCCCCATGTCGGAAGACGTGCAGTCGGAACGCACAAAAGACGGCTGTGTTATAGAACGCAGGGAATGGCACGGGCAATCGATAATGGTGGGTTTGAGATATAACCTTTGACAAGAAACGAAACGGAGCAGAAATATCTTTAACACATAACTTATTTACTAACAACACTTTAATTTTTAAACCATGAATGTAAAGAAGTATCTTTTGATGGGAGCGGCTGCAACAGCCCTCTTATTCTTCGCTGCTTGCGAAAACAAAGGACCCGAAGGACCCGAAGGCCCCGGCAGTGACGGCGGCAATCCTCCCGCGACATCCGAATTGGCAGACCCTGCCTTGTGGAACGATGTGGACGAATTGACATGGCCGAAAAACTCGGTCGTAAACCTTAACACACACTACACGGTACCCGAAGGCAAAACCTTGGTAATCGAAGAAGGCGTACAAGTGATTGTAAACACAGAAGGAGTTGGCGACAATGGAACGGCCATAGAATTTTCAGTAGACGGCAACCTTTACTGCAACGGCACGGAAGCCAACCCCGTGCGCTTCTCCATTCCAGAGGACGAGCGCACCGAAGCCAATGCCTTGAAAGGCATGTGGGGCGGCATAGTGGCATACAACAGCTGCGGTGAGATGCTCATCGACAACACCATCATCGAATACACCGGCGGACAAGTAATCGAGGACTCCCCCGCAGCCTTGGACGGGGTATACGAAGCCGGCGATGACGCATATCCCCAAATAACCACCAACAACATCAACGGCAAGTATGTAATCACCAACTCCATACTCCGCTACGGTTGGAGCGACGGCATCTATCTTATGGGCGGTGAAGCAATTATTGCCAACAATATCTTTGCAGGCAACGGGTTCGACGGAGCAGAGGCTGTAAACGTGAAAGCTGGTTGCAAGGTCGACGTGGCAGGCAACATAATGTTCGCACCCAACACCAACGGTTTGAAACTTTCCAGCTCCGGACAAGGCGGCGAACGCGGACAAGCCCTCATCCAAGCCTACAACAACACTATCATCAATGCGGGCTGGCGTCGCGACGGTGAAAAGGGCGGTTGCGTTTATGTTGAGAAAAACGCACTCGTACACGTGTTCAACAACTTGCTGGTAAACTGCAAATTCCGCGCCATGACACCTTCATACACTATTCCCAACAACCCGGAAGAAGGATATGATGACAAATCGGTAATCGACTACAACTTCTACGCATCCGGCAATCAGGAAAGCGAAATCGTATGGGAAGAAGAATCCGGCGTGAAATATGCTTGGGAAGGTTACAACTACGCCCATGAAGACTACAACACAAGCGCGGTGGACGTAAACAGCGTGATTGCGACCAAAGACAACCTGCAAGATCCATTGTTCGTGAACTACGATGTAAACGGCGTATCACTTACACGGTACATGTATGATGATGCATGGAATTTCCACGTCAAATCCGGCTCTCCCGTATTGACCGGGGCTTACAGCGGCAATGATGCCTATATGCAGCCCTACTTCGCCGCAACCGGACTTACCGTAAACGGAACGACTTATAATTCGCCCGCGCCTCAAGCATGGTTCGGCGCATTCGGCGAATAAAAGCTACCGTGGGGGAGTCTTTCCCCGTGGCACATAGTTCATAAATATTTGCAAAGGCCTGCGTTCCGGTCCTTATTCAAGTATACGGTCCGCAGGTTTTATTTTTTTCATTAATGTTGCAAGATGTAAGGCGATAATCAAAAACAATAAATAACCCGCCTTGCCGTTTAATAATAAAACTTACAAATGGAAAAGACAAAATCCCTAATCAGACTGGCAAGCATTGCAGCGTTTGTTTTGTGCATGTCGGCGTTGCCGGCTTCAGCTCAAAACGAAGCCGCATGGAAGTCGTTGGAAAAACCGCTGAACTTTTACCTTGCCAACGACCTCGGACGCAATGGTTATTACGACCAAAAGCCCATTGCTGAACTTATGGGCCGCATGGCGGAAACGATAGACATAGAGTTCGTGGTCGCTGCCGGCGACGTGCATCATTTCGAAGGCGTCCGCAGCGTGGACGATCCTCTTTGGATGACCAATTACGAGTTGATTTACAGCCACCCCGACCTGATGCTTCCGTGGTATCCCATTTTGGGCAACCATGAATATCGCGGCAACACGCAGGCAGTGGTGGATTACAGCAAGGTGAGCGCGCGCTGGGACATGCCCGACAAATATTATACGCAAGTAATGGAAGAGGACGGCGCAACAATCCGCCTTGTGATGATAGACACGTCTCCGCTTCTTGACAAATATCGTGAAGACACTGAAAAATATCCTGATGCCGGCAAACAGGACATGGACCGCCAATTGGCTTGGATCGACTCCGTGCTGACGGCAGCCACTGAAGACTGGGTGCTTGTAGTGGGACACCACCCCATTTACGCATATACCGACAAAAGCGAATCGGAACGCCTTGACATGCAGAAACGGGTTGATACCATTCTGCGCAAACATGGCAATGTGGACATGTACCTTTGCGGACACATACACAACTTCCAGCATATCCGTAAAAAAGGCTGCGACATGGATTATGTGGTAAATTCCAGCGGTTCGCTCAGCCGCCCGAACGTGGAGCCTGTGGACGGCACCGTATTTTGCAGCGGAGAACCCGGATATTCGTTAATCACGGTGGACAAAAAGGAACTCTGCCTGCACATGGTTGACAAGAACGGCAACATCATCCACACTATAAAACGCACGAAGAAGTAAGGCGGAACCCGACCCCATGCAGGAAAAGACGCTGCTGCGGGTTTTAAAAGATTGATGCCGGCTTCAAAACTATTTTGATGCCGGCTTCTTTATATCTTGCTGCGGATAGATTTCATTCGGACACAATGTTACACTTTTTATAGTGGCGGGTTTTACCAATTCTCATTCGTCAGGAAATCTGCTATATGCCAATGCCTCACCCCTTCGATATTGTCCTGCCAAACATCATCCATGCTCACGACATACTTGGGGTAATGGTCGCTGATGGCAAGCAATGGCGCAAATTCACGTTCCACCGTCGCGTCCGATTCCATCCGATAGGTTACTTGTACATATATCTTCTCGTCCCGGCGTATCCCCACGAAATCGACTTCTCGCGTATCCTGCTTGCCGATGTACGTATCATATCCGCGTCGCCTCATCTCCCAATAGACAAGATTCTCCAATGCTCCCGAAATCATCCGGTCTTTATACCCCATCACAGCGTAAATCAGTGACAAGTCGCTGACAAAATACTTTTCATTAGTCTGCAATAAATCCTTTCCCTTGATGTCGTAACGCGGCACACGCCGGATTATGAATGCTCCCTGCAAAGCCTCCAAGTAATTATACACGGTATTGATGTCCACTCGCCGTTGCTGGCTCTTGAAGTAGTCGGCGATGTTTTTGGCGTTGAGCCGGTTGCCGATATTATCGAACACAAAGCGCACCACCCGTTCCAGCAGTTCGACATTGCGGATGCTGTGCCGCTGCACAGTATCCCGTAGGATGACGGACGAATATATGTCGTATACCAGTTTATAAACAGCATCATAGCTGTAATTTGCCGTATGGACAGCAGGGAACCCTCCCATACGGAGATATTTCCGAAACTCTTCACGCAGATTCTCCTTATTCTCAGACTCGATACCATGAAACAAAAGATATTCATTGAAGGACAGCGGCATGATATGGAAACTTACATATCTGCCGGCTAAATAAGTGGATAACTCAGAGGAAAGCAGCCGGGAGTTTGACCCTGTAACATACACATCGACATCCCAATCAACCAAGAAAGAATTTACAGCTTTCTCCCAATCTTTAACTTCCTGTATCTCGTCCAACAAAATATATACTCTGCCTTCCGTCTTCTCCACTCTATCCTTGATATACCGGTACAGAGCCTTTGCATCGGCAATATCCATCCATTCGAAACTCTCAAAGTTCATGTAGACAATCCGTTCCACGGCAACGCCTTGATGTTCTAGCTCATCGGCTATCAACTGCAATACAACGGACTTTCCGCACCTGCGTATACCAGCAATCACCTTGACGAACGGACGGTTCATGAAGGGACGGATTTGTTTCATATACAGTTCTCTTGCTATCATGTTTGCCACTATTTTGGGTTATACCTGCAAATATAACATATTTATTTCAAGTTTTTAGGGTTATGACCATAAAAACTTGAATTGTTATCATTCTCTAATGCAAAAAAAGCGGCAAGCATTTAAAAACGCTTGCCGTTTTGGTAGTTTTTAACTTCGGGTTTTGCCGGTATCCGTCCTTGATATAACTTATTTAATTTATTTTAGCCGTGTCTAAACGGCTTGTGCAAACAATTTTTCCCATGTTTGAGCTGCATATCCGCGTGAAAAATTCAGCCTTATGCTTTCCTGCACATGACCCTCGGTGTGTCCGTTTATTTCCCATTCGTTGAAACGCTCCCGTAAAAAAGAGTCGATTTCTGCTCCATCGGACGACACCAAACCGCAGCCGGTTTCCCTTACCAATTTGGCAAGGTTGTCGCCATTGTCGGGAGTGCAAAGCACGGGCCGGTTACAGCCCACATATTCGAAAAACTTCGTGGTCATCATGCCGAAGAACCGTTTGCGGGATTGCACATTGCAAAGCACGAGCAACACGGAACTGCGGACCATTTCAGCCTGCAATCTTGAAGGCGGAATAAAATCACGTACCTCGACCATGTCCTGCAAGCCGTACTCTTGCGCGATTTTTTCAACTACCTGTTTGGACACATCATCCACGAACCAGCGCAGGCGGGTATTCTTTTCGTTCAAAATGCCACCTGCACGCAGCCTTGCCACCGATTCGAACAAATGGCGGGGGGTACGCATCAGCTCGTTGTATATGCGTCCGAAATACGAGACGGTGAAATATTCCGTGGGCACGGCCTCCGGGTGGAACAGATTCTCGTCGTAGCCGTTATATACCAAAAACGTGTGTGGATTATACTGTGAAAGGGTCTCCACGTGCCACGGGGAAACTGTGGTTACAGCCTTGGCGCGGGCAAGCACACGGTTGCGGCGGCGCAGGTTAAGTTTGTTGTAAACGGCAAAAAGCGGCTTTCCTATAATACGCGGGGGACGGCGGCCAAGATAATAATTGTCGTCGGGAGACTGTTCGGGTATGTCGCGCAGGTCGACAAACAACGGCACGCGCAAATCTTTCGCGGCTTGCGCCGCTGCATACAAAGGGAAAACAAGGTTCGAACTTGTAAAAACCAAATCGTATCGGCGATTGCGCCAAAAATTTTTGGATTTGCGATAAAAGTACCTGCTTTTATAATCACAAACAAGACCGAGCGCGAATTTGTACAACCATTCGGCGCGTTCAAAGGATTTGCCTTTGCGGCTATAATAATCAATGGCGCGGACATTCACGCCATCTGGAATATGGCAAGTGCTTCCTTTGCCTTCTACCACATAATCGATTTCCCATCCTTTTTGCAGGAAATACGAGCAAAAATACCGCATACGCGGGATATAAGCAGGGGGAGCGAACTCCTCACCGAACACAAGCATCCGCATGGTGGAAAAATTATCTTTGTATCCAATTTTCTATTTGAATGCCCGTAAAATTTTGAAAATCTTTGACATTTTCTGTCACCATTACCATTCCATAAGTTATCGCCGCACAACCAATCCATAAATCAAAATTGTCATCAGCAGGAGTCCCCGATAATCGCAATCTTGCTTTTTCAGATGCGAACATATCAATAGCACCGCTTATAGGCAAAATCTGCAATATTGATAACAATTCCTGCAATTTTTGCAATCTCGATGAAATGCCTTTCTTTTTTCCTAATTCCGCTCCGTATTTAAGTTCGGCTTCTGTAATTTCGGAGATATAACAATTTTGCAAACCAACCGAATCTATTTTCCGATTAATATCATACATCCCTCGCAATAGAAAAATACAAATGTTGGTATCCAGCAAATATCGTTTCATTCTTCAATATGATTTTTAAATTTGCGACTGGCTTTTATCTCCTTTGCCATTTCATCGGCATTCATGTCCGGAAAATCATCATCTTTCCATACTCCGTAAAAACGCCCTGCGGAAGGAATAGCTTCGGCTTCCTCCTTGCACGCCTCTTCTATCAGTTTTTCTCCAAGCCAACGTTTGTTTCGCGAATCCAAGGATAGAGAATTGATAAAATCCAGCAACCCGTCCAAACTAATTATTCCATTCATAACCTATATGCCAAATTTCTTTGTGTAAAAATAGACATAAAAATTAAGAAAACAAGCCGGATTTCCAACTCGTCTTATTAAACCTCAACGCATTTGCTCAATATCAAAAGTGCCGTTTGCAAGTGCCGACCTTATCTCGTTGTCCAAAACAGCCAATTCTTCTTCGTCGTAATCCACATTCCAAAATTCCTTTTGCGACAAACCTTTCTCATTCATCAGATACTCCGTCCGCAACCTGCTCAAAAAATAAAAATAGGAGTTGCCCCAAATACCTTCGTCGGCAGTTAAATTATCGTGTTCTTCTGCGTTCTCAATGAAAATCTTTTTACCTTGCCCGACATGGAAAGAAGAAGACCCTGCAACATAATCGGCAAAACCCTCGCTTTTCCATTTGTTGAACCAATTATCGTACAGCCCCGTCAGCCATCCCCTGCTCTCGCGCTGCCAGAAATGGCACAATTCGTGCGCCCATACGCTTGCAGCAGGCCTGTCGATGAACCTAGCAGGTTGCTTCATCGTCTTGAAATCGGGGGGCATAAGCATGATAGTGGAAAAAGGCCAAAGCGAAACCCCAAGAGCCAACGAATTCAGATGCGCTGTACGTTTACGGAACGAATGGCGGTCCTTGACGATGATGATGGTTACCTCATCTGTCAAATCGCAGCCTTTTGCCAACAACATGCTGTCGGCTTGCCCGAACGCCGCGACGACAGCCAACGAATCCATCCCCCTCATATTCTTGTCCGCGTAAACCACTACGTTGCCCATATCGGCGACCTTTACCGTGTCGCGCAAAATCCACCACTTATAAAGCGAAACAAGCACTACCACAGTAAGCACAGTAGGCAGCACGTTATTTACTAAAATTGAAAGGGGTTTGTTCTTTATAGGAATGTTTAAGGACATATCGGTATTATCCGTTTTTTAGAAAATCAGTTAGCATTAAAAATCGGCATTGCTTCATTTGAAGATTGAAATACCGACCGCGTGTGCCACAAAAAAGCAGCAAACAAAAACAAACACGCACATTGCCGTGAAAATCATTTTGGGGTGCTGGGAGGCTTTAATTAACAACTCGCTTATTTCTTTAAAATCGTCATTCAAATTTTTCATGGGGGAATTATGTTTATTATTGTCATCTAACTTTGTCATATTCTTCCATTTGACATATAAATAAAGGATAGTTCCGGGGAATACTTTCCTCCGAACTATCTTTAGAATCAATAGAGATTAATTAATTCACAGGTCGTTTTCTATCATGCAAACGCAGATACAACACTACTAATGACAAGATTAATATAGGCAATGCAATTGTAATTCTTTCCATCACAAAGTTATAGATAGATCCTTTATAATGACAATAATTCCAAATTTCCACTCCTATAAACATCCCTACGACAAACAGCATTGCAAAGGACACTATGTTCAATGCTGTTTGTTTAGTATTCACTGATATCATTTGCCAACTGTCGAATTTATACTATTAATAAACTATGTATCAATAAATTCAAGCCTTTATAATCTTCTACAAATACACACAAGTCAGAAAATTTCGCTTACGCAGACACATTTACTGTCCGCTTGTGTAATAAATTACACAAACCAATATTTTTCAAAGATTTTTTAAAAATATTGCGGGATGCTCATTACAAACACACAAAACCGCTCCTCCACCAATTGCCATTAATTCGTCAGGCGCAATCTCCACTACCTTAAATGCGATTTCAACGAAATGGGGGCTGTCGTAAACAAAAGAACGTTGATTTCTATCATATCTTATGGACGCTCCAGCATCTTTCAGTTCCTCAATAAGGTTGTAAACATGCTTCTTGGAAATCTTTAATTTTTGAGCAAATTCCTCTGAATTACCTGTGCTATGCAATCTGATCAATTGATCCATCCGTCGCACCCTTTCAATTTGTTCAATTAACATGATTTTTTGATTTTAAGGTGTTATTTTTGTTTTCGTGAGTGTATTGCTATTCAAACTTGCTGGTTTTGCCAAAGCCGGAAAAATTCGCCTTTAGCGGCAACCAGCTGCTCGAATTTGCCTTGTTCCTGCAATTTGCCTTCCGCCAAAACAAAAATCCGGTCGGCATTGCGAACAGTGCTCAACCTGTGTGCAATCACTATTATTGTTTTTCCCTTTTTCCGTTGTTTTGCTATTGTTTCCTGTACATACCTTTCTGAAACAGAATCCAAGGAAGAAGTGGCTTCGTCCAAAATCAAGATTTCGGGATTTTTGTACAAAGCCCTTGCGATTGCAAGCCTCTGCCGTTGTCCACCTGAAAGCATAGACCCGTTTTCTCCGATATTGGCATTAAACCCTTCCGGAAGTTTTTCTATGAAATCCAAAAGCCCCAAATCCTTTGACAGCTCCACAACTCTTTGTATATCCGGTGTTTCATCTCCTATTGCAATATTTTGCAACACCGTGCCTGAAAACAAATCAACCTGTTGAGGCACAGATGCCACCAATGACCTTAACGATGCATTGCTGACATATTGCAAATCCATTTCGCCGATAAAAATCTTTCCACCTGCAATAGGATATAAATTTTGCAACAAATGCGCAATGGTGGACTTGCCCGACCCGCTTTCGCCCACGATTGCCGAAAACTGTCCCTTTTTGAAAACTATGCTGAAATCATCAAACACTTGCGTTCTTGTACCATAACGGAACGACACGTGCGACATTTGCACGTCGCCGGCCATTTCCGGCTTGATGTCCACCTTTTCTCCCTTTTCCTCTCTTTCCAAATCCATAATCTCAAACAATCTGTCCGCCGCGATAATCGCTGTGCGCACCGACTTGTTTGACTCCACCAATTCGGCAATAGGGCCGGTGAAATATCCTATCAGTGCATAAAACGACATAAGCTCGCCGGCGGTTATTTCGCCGTCCAAAACAAAATAGGATCCAGCCCATAAAAGGACTATCGTGAATATCCTGTTGATGACTTCGGACGACCTGCCGGAAAACACAGCGTTCATTGCTGAGCTGTATATGGAATACAGCATTTTGACAAAGCGGTTTTCCGTTTTAAGGTTGGAAAAATGTTCTATGCCGAATTGTTTTATTGTACGAACCCCATTTATTGATTCTACAAGCTGGCTTTCCAATGCCGCCGCGTCTTCCATCAACCTGCGCTCGGTCCTTTTGTTCCATTTGTCGGTAATGAGGTACAGACCAATATATAAAGGGATTACTATCAACATTATGAGAGCGAGTTTCCAATAATACGTGAACATCAATGCGAAAGAAAAGATTATGATGAACACGTTAACTACCAACCGTATGGCCGTGGAGTTGATGAAATTGCGGATTTGGACTGCATCGCCTATGCGCGAAGTGATTTCGCCCGTTTGCATTGTATCAAAAAAGGTTTGCGGCAACAATAGCAAATGCTTGTAATAACCCAATATGAGCCTTGAATCTATCAATTGACCGCTGCGAAGCACCATTACCGACTGGCAACAACCGAGTATGAGCTGGAAAGCAAGTATCAGCAACATTGCCACACCCAAAAGATTGAGCAGATTGGTATTTCCGCCAACCAACACGTTGTCGGTGATTTTCTCGATATATATCGAAGTGGACAAACCAAGCACCGTGTACAACAACGCGCCGAATAGTGCCTGTGCCAACACATTGGAATTGGGACGCACCAAAGCCCAAAAACGCCGCCAGACAGAAACCGTGTTATCGACAGCTTCGAAACCATCATCGGGTTCCAATAATACCAGCACACCCGTCCATTCACCGCTGAATTTTTCTGCGGGTACGAATTCCATCGTTCCGTATGCAGGATCCATAATTTTGACTTGCCCCTTTCTATAACCATAAACAACAACGAAATGATGAAGCTCCATATCACCGTTTTTTCGGACAACATGGGCTATTGCCGGGGTAGGAATTTTATCCAACACTTCTTTTTGTGCTTTCACGCCCTTTGCCACAAATCCCATTTTTTCCGCAGCCTGAATCAATCCGAGGACGTTCGTTCCTTGTTTGTCAGTGCAGGCATACTGCCTTATGCGGGCGATGGGCATCCTCAGGCGGTAATGCGCGGCAACGGAAGCAAGGCATGCCGCCCCGCAATCCCGCATATCATGTTGTTTTACAGTTTCTTTCATAAGGCAGGGTTCAACTTTTCATCAATTTTGGATTGAACCAATCGTCAATCTTGTCGAACAGCAGCTGCCACAAACTCCGTTCGGTTAGGGTAAAACGCCCTGTGAGGGTCATGCCTTTACGGATTGGGGCGGCATAGCCGTTTTTTAGGCTCAAGCTATCGGAAAGCAGCTTGCAGCGGACAGTAAAATAAGAGGCATTTTGTTCGATTGTGATGTTGTTGTCGATGTCCGAGACCTCGGCTTTGCCCAATCCCCATTGGTTGTAATCCAAAGCATCGAATTGCAAGCGGACAGGCTGCCCCACATGGACGTAGGCAATATCTGCCGGCAGTACGGTGCATTCAACCATCATTACATCATCTGGCGAAATCACTGCAACAGTCTCTCCGGGATAAACGAAAGAATTTTCGGACAAACCTGAATACTCGGTAATAGTGCCGTCTATCGGGGATATAATGACATAATCCGCCATCTCTTTTTCCAAACGGGCAATGGAGCCTACCATGTTGGTCATTTCCTGCTCGGCCTCCTGACGGGCATTGTTCCACTCGAACAGTTTTTGCTGGCGCAAGATTTCAGTTTCCGCTTTTACCGACTTGTATTCGGCAAGGCTTTGGTCGTAATCGTAAACCGTAACAACTCCCGCATCCGCCCCTTGCTTGTTGCGTCTAAGTTCCGAATGCAATATGCTATCCCGCAACGCAAGCTCTGCAAGCCGCTGCTCAAAATCAGCCAAATCGCTTTTGTACAAGAATGTCGACAAAGAATCCTTTATCCTTACTCCTGCACATAATTTTCTCAAATCGCCATGCCTTGCACTAAGTTCGGAAAGTAATCGTGTTTGCATTTCGAGCTGCGCGGAAAGCTGTCCCGATGAAACGACCAGCAATGTATCGCCGGCCTTAACAGCCTTATTTATAGACATTGTCACTTTTTCCACCCTGCCCTGCACTACCGGCTTTATTTGAACATCCTCTTCTACCGCACGGACTATACCCCTGCTCTGGCTGCTCACTTCAACTTTGACCACAGGCAGCATGACAATCACGATTATCAACATAATGACAAACAGCCAATAAATCCACGGATGCTTGCTCTTATACTTTTGTTTCAGGTAATCGACCGTGTATTTATAATCTGCTGCCATTTTCCGATAGTTTCAAATACGCATGGAGAACCTCGACCTTGTAAAGCCATTCATATTTAGCTTTTATGGCTTGACGTTGTGCCGATGTGTGCTTTTGCCGGTAGATTTCCAACTCGTAGCTCGGCAAGAGCCCCAAAGAATATGAATGAGCCGCATAACGCACCTGCTCGCCACTCATGGCTTCGGTTTGCGCTGCCAAATCGTATAATTCGTAGGTATGCGACAAATCCAAGTGTATAACTTTCAAATCATCATATATTTGCCTTTTCAGGCGATTCGCCTCATTTTCCGAAGCCGCACGTGAAAATTCATTCTTTTTGATATTGTTGCGTATTGCAAGTTGGGAAAAAATCGGAATGGATATGGATATATTTGCATTTTGGTGGAAATTTCCACCCCATTGGTCCGATGCCGGACGGTTGATCTGCCCTTGTAGGAATTGCGACGACGTTCCGAGTTCGTAATTGAAGTAAATCGACGGATATAATTGGCGGCGACACGCTTTATTTTCCGTTTCAAGTGCCGAAATCTCTATCCGCTTTGCTTTCAGCGCAGGATGATTGTCGATAGTCACGGAATATATTTCTTCAAAACCGGGCAACATTGGCAAACTGTCGATGGATGATATTTCGATACTGTCGCTATCAAATTGCATAATCTCAATCAAAGCGGCCTCTGCCTTTTCCACCTCGTATGCCTGCGCTGCCATATCTTGCTTATATTGCATAAGGTTGGTACGGGCATCGAGCAAATCTCGTTTGGAGGACTTTCCTATTTCATGCAACTTAGCCGTATTGCTTACCACGCTATCTTGGGAAACGTAATTGCTTTTTGCCACGTTGTAATTCTCCCTCGCCACAAGTAGCGTATAGTAACAACTTATTATTTCCAATTTGACAGAAAACTCTCGATTTGCCTTGTCTGCAAGGTTCTGCTGCCTGTCGAGCTCGCGTACCTTTACTAATGCCCGTTGTGCCTCGGCACTCCACAGTGGCAGCGACAGACTTATCGCGGCACTGTTGCTATAACTCTGCACACTTTGGTATATTCCGGCGGCATCTTCCGTAAACACTTGTTGATAACCTTGCGACAGTCCATTATTTATATTGGCAGACAGGGTCGGGCTGAACTTGTACTTTTGCGATTTCACATCCAATTGTTTGTTGCAGTCTTCGATGTCGTATGCTTTCAAATCGTACCTGTTTTTCAAAGCGTAATCAATGCAGTCGGAAAGGGAATAAGAACGGGCAAAAACGATGAAACTGTTTGACCAAAAAAGGAAAAACAACATACAATATTTTTTCAAGGCAACAATCCTAAAATCTTCTTGAAATTCTAAAAATTTTTTGCAAAAATTTTCCATATGAAACTGCAAAACCAAAATTTCTACTCAAATATAATGCCAACCTACTTATTTTATAGTAATCTATATCATATTTGCTTCTTGCTTTTAATAGACTATCGGGAATACCCGTTCGTGAAATGTCAAAATGCCTGATAAAATCAGAACATGATATTTGATATAGGAAATTCTTAACCTCACGATCTTCTTTCTCCATCCTAATATAATCCGCATACGATTGAACAAACCCTGTGGAGATAAAGAACACTGCATACGCATTCTTATATTGATTAAAAACTTTCGCCTGTTTTAAAAATTCTCGGACAGAGATAATTGCTGAAAATCTACTTTCTATTGTTTTTCGAGTCCAAGTCTTAGTTATTGAACCCTTGCGCGTGAAATAATTATATAGAGGCAACCCAACTACACTAAGCTTGTCTATGTGGTACAAGAGTTTTGAAGAATATATTATGTCCTCATAATATATACCACTTTCATCAAATCCTATTTTACAATCTATCAATAGACTTCGCTTGACAAAATATTTCCATGGTTGAATAAATAACCCTGATTTTTGTAATAAAAACCGAACATATAAATCATCTTTTTCCAAATCAGTTAAATTTTGGTCGGGAATGAACTCAATACAACTCTGTACTTTCCGATGTTTCATCGCAATTTGACGATGCCCGTATAGTACCACATCGGAATTATCTGCCTTTGCTTGACTTAACAACGTTTCAACCGTGTTTTTTTCTATAGTATCATCGGAATCGACAAATAATATATATTCTCCCGTCGACTTAACAATCGCGTCATTTCTACCAAATCCGTTGCCTTTATTAGTAGTATAATTTATAAGACTTATCCTATTGTCCCTATTTATGTAATCTTGAATTATTTCGAGCGTAGAATCTGTAGAGGCATCATTTATGATCACGACTTCCAAATTATCATATGACTGATTAAGCACGGAATCTAAGCATTGCCCTATATACTTTTCAACATTATACGCCGGGATTATCACAGTTACGACCTCCATAATTATTACCCTAGTCATTAAATTGATTTACAATTCTTTGTATGAGTTATAGTTATTACATTACTATAACTCACATCATATAATAATCGCTTCACACCCCATACAAAACCCTTACTTATTTATTAAATAAAACATCCATATTATACAATATCTGATTTCGGGCAGCAAATGTAGAAATTATTTTTAAGTTAAATATAATTTCTCAATATTTAATTTGTAAATAATGATATATAGAGATACTATACAACATAATAATCTGTATAACTGTTGTTTATAATTTGTTCTATTAATCAGTATTTGAAATATAGACATGTTGCTATCTTATAATATTTGCTATTTTTATTTTTCGCAATACATCATTTATTTCTTCAAAAAAAAGCACTACCTTTGCCGTTGGTTTTGCAATAGTGCAGCCATAATAAAAAACTTATCTAACAATGAAGAAAACAAATTTTAATTTGTCCGATTATGAACAACTATCTTTGGATGAAATGAAAAACACAAATGGGGGGATTATAGGCCCCGAATGGGTTATAATCGGGACCGCATTTGGAATCGCACTAGTTGCCGGTCTAGTAGGAGGTTTTTTTCTTGGAGGTTATTAAAAGTATTTAGTTTCTAATTATGGACACAAGTAAATTAGGATTGTCGGAATTGACAATTTCAGAACAAAAAGAGTATTGTGGAGGACTTTCATTTAATCTGCTTGATCGCGTTTTGGCAGCCATTGCCCTTGGTTGGGATATCGGCTGGACATTGGGATCCGGATTACGAAAAACTTTCTTTTATTAAACTTTAAACCTAAAATATGGAACTAATCAATAGCGAAAAAACCAACAAGCCCGCCACAAACAAGAAGCGCAAACCCAACTGGGAAAAATGCTCGCTCTCGATAATTCTTGCTGCTTTATTAGGGTGGATGATTGGTTGGGACTTGGGTTCCGGAATTACCCATTTGAACTTGTTTTAGCGTAATAATGCGATAACTGGCAACAAAAATGGTCTGGTTTAATATTAAACCAGACCATTTTTATCTCGCGCATCTATATTTAAACTATCGTTCCACAGTAAATACGACACGTAATTATAGCCTTTACTATATTATACAGAGTTCAAAAAATCAATTAGAGATTTCTTTCTCCGATGCCCTGTCTGTTGGGTTCATTTTAAAAGAGAACACGGGTCGCCAGTTATTCAAAAAAAGCACAAACAAAACCGCAGCAAATACACTTCCATATCCGACAACTCGCAAAGTAATTGCATATTCCTGCATTAGTACATGACATTCCGAAAATAAGTACTGCAACAACACAGATCCGGCATTTGCACAAATATGAATCAATACCACATTTCCCAAGTTTCCAGTCCTATAAAACAACCACGACATGAACAAACTCAAAAGCAACGCATTTGCGAATGTAAAAAACTTCTCTAAAACAGGAGCAGGAGAAAGAATATCGTAATGCAATATTGCAAACAACAACGAAACTCCCACTAAGCTATCACATATCTCCACCAATTGTGTTTATACCTATATGCTTGGCTCAGAATTCCATATCTTGTTATTATTTGATAATTCACACTCCCATAACAGAAAAAAACTATTGCACGAAAAATGGCAAAAAAAGTAACGAGCATGTCTTTATATACTATACTCTGCCCTCTACCATTTTATGAAAACAAAGAGCATATATAAGCCCCTACACTACGCAAGAACGATGCCATTGCTTCAGTGCCTATTGTTCTAAATAAAGAACTTAAACCTCCGGTAACAATGGGACTCCAACACCGCCTCCATTGATTTTCTCGCTTTCCTGCATTGTCAATTCCTTGACACCATTAAAATTTTGAATTTTAATGATTTCCTAATTTAAATTTATGCTAATACTTGTTTCATTTGTCCTTGAAAGAGCCGCGACTTACTTTCAGCTGCAAAACTATGCCGAGTTTGTGAAATGAAATTGCACAAACAGGGAAAAACGGCCACATTTTGAAAATGTTTCTCGTGTTTGTGACGATAAAATTCCTTATAAGGAATACTCTTCACTCTGTAAGAACACAAAAAAAGCAATGCCGGACTTTCGACATTGCTTTGTAAACCTATTAGCATGAAAGACAATGCTATTACTCCTCCACTGCCACCACAGGCCTTTCAATCTTCCGGAACAACCTACGCCAATCCCAATGGTAGAGTTTTGTGGCAATCAATAGGAACAATGCCATTACTGCAAACGAAATCAATAATGATTCCCACGACAGGATAGAAGGTTCCGAGGAAGAAAACAATGCCGGCATACGTATGTCGCTGTTTGGAAATGTAATTATGCACGTGCACAGCACGTTGTTAATGAAATGCACGCCCCAAGCCATTTCCAAACCGTCGTCCAAGACCGTGCATAACGCCAATGCTAACCCCATAAGGAAATATTCCGCCAACGCCCATGTCCCGCTGTCGGCAACCGCGACGTTCATGCAGTGCAAGCCGGTAAAAAGCAGAGTCGGGACAATCAATACCACCCACTTTTGGCTGGTAATCAAAGCAATGCCTTGCGCGAGATAGCTTCTGCAAAGAACTTCTTCGTACAACGTTTGAATTGGAAAAAGCAGCAGCATCAGCACCAAGCCTAAGAAAAAGTCATTGGCGTTGAAAGAAAATGTTACCGCGCCGGGGTCGGAGAAGATGATTCCGATTGCCAATACCGCTGCCAAAATAAATCCGTACACCGCAACCCCGTAAAAGAATCTGTCATAACGGAACTTAGTTGCGGCAGTAAGCAAATCCTTGATTTTTCCTTTGTGCAGTATCTTGTAAAACAAGATAAAGAAGAACAGCATGAAAACAAATGGCAACATAAGACACAGCGAAAAACCCAAGGCAAAACCCATATTTTCCATAAGGGCATAGGTGCGCTCTACCATGCCCATTGATTGCATTTCAGGAGTGGCAAATCGTAAACCAATGACATTACCTATGATGCCTGCGCACAATTGTGCTAAAAGTACGGACAAAACTATTGTCAATAAATATCTCCACCAATCGTGCTTATATTTATGCGCTTGTGCTAAGAATTCCATACCAAACTGATTTTTCGGTTTATTTTATTGTTTGTCGCATGTCATAGGATGAATTGCCGCCGCTTTGCCGCTGTCCTGCAAAATAGGTCTTGACTTGTTCCAAGGCGGCAGAATCGTTGTTTGCAAGGTCGTATAAAATCTTGCCTTGTTCCATTAGCAATATACGGGTGGAACATTCGCCAATATTGTCCAAATTATGGCTTGACAGTATCATGGTTGTTCCTTGCTGCCGGCTTTCTTCTTGCAACAGCCGCACCAATTCCATTTGCGACGAGGGGTCGAGAAAGTTGAACGGCTCATCCAGTATCAGCAGCGACGGGGCGGCAAGCATTGCCCCTATGATTCCGGTCTTTTGGCGGTTGCCTGCCGACAAAGAACGGAGAATTTTGCCTTTTCCCAAGATTTCGCCATTCATAAGCCCGGCGAACCTTTCCAAACGCCTGTCCACTTCGTCTTTGGGAAGCCCGTAACAATCCCCGATGAAATGGAAATATTCCTCAGGGGTAAGGAAGTCTATCAGGAACGAGGAATCTATGAATGAACCAGTATGCTTTTTCCACTCTTCGTTGATTGCGACATTGTTGCCGGAAACAAGAACCCGGCCCGCGTCGGCCTTGTACAAGTCGAGAATCAGACGCAACAGGGTGGTTTTACCTGCCCCGTTGTTGCCTACCAAGCCGGCAACTTCGCCCTCGGCAACTTCCAATCCGTTGATGTCCACCGCCACGTTTTTGCCGAACTTTTTTACCAAATTTTCAATCCGTATCATTGATTTCCTTGTCTTTAATTTTCCGGTTATTTATAACACTTGCCCTTATCAATCCAAGTTGCGGTATTTGTCCAACAGTACGTACCTGCGCTTGCGGAATGTGGCATAAATCCGATTCAACCAAAAATCATGGCTCAAAACGAATGCTGCGCCTATTGCCATGTAAACCATTCCGGCGATTTTGGAATATCCGTAATGCGCAAGGACAAATGCACCAAAGGTCGCGGCACAATATGCCGCAGTGGACAAAAGGTCAAAAGGATTCCATATAAAGCGGGCCTTGCCATCCATTATATCCCAACGTGTGGCGAAAAAGGCTGCGGAACAGTGGCTGAGGATGGCCACAGGCCCGGCTGCGAACAATGTGATACCCAAGATAAGCCAGTAGTCGGGATTTGACGATGTCAGAAGCACCACAAAGCAAAATACAAACATTAGCAACGCTACAATGCGGTAACGGACTGTCAAAAGCCGTGGCAGGAAATTGCCCGGAAGCGAAACCATCCTGTCCATGTACAGGGAAGAACTCGAATAGGTAAAACTGCTGAAAGTAATAGGCATGAAAATGGCTATCGAGGTTAAAATTTCATGATAATAGGGAATGTGCCCGCCAACTTCCAAAGAGGACAAAATCGGAATTCCTGCACTGCAAAGCAAGACCAAGAGCAATGCTTTGCGCACTTCGGGCGATCGCAACGCTTCGGACAAAAGGAATGTTGTCATGACAGAAGCGGAAGCGGTGCTTTTGACAACAGCCGCATCCATTTTTTTGGCAACACCCGCATTGCCCGCAGGATATTTGTTGGTGGAAACGAAAATAGCCCATGCGACAAGCAGCAACAACAAGCCCACCGTCAAATATATGCCCATTACAATGTATAGGGTATTGCCGCCGAAGGTCATGGGAATCAGCCAATATTTTATCGCAAAAAACTGCGCGACATAAAAAGCGGCCGGCAACAATAAGGCAACCACGGTTTTCAAATACTCGCGGCGGGCAAACGATTCCTTTATATTGGCAGTCATTGCCGTGTTTACAATGCCTGCAACGGTAGCTACTGCAAACAACCACAGAGCAGGAGCGATACCGTAAGGCCAACCGACCACCATGAGTGCCAGCACTGCCAAGGGCATGGTGAGATTCGAAACATTCGACATGGCGTAGGCGAACCCTATCGACACAACGGACTTCTTTTTGAACGGCATTAGGGACATGACCGGAGGAATCTCGACTTTGGCAGCCTTGTAAAACAATTTGGAAAACAAGTCCAGTATATTAAATACCAACAAGATTACCGGCACATATACCTGCACCGGCATTACCGCCCCGCCCGAACCGAGCTTGAACCCTTGCGCCATTCCCAAGCCCATTATGACACTGATAACGGCGGTAGACACATCTCCCAAGATTTTAGCCACCTTGGACAACGTGCGTTCCTCCTCGTAATCGGATGCCGCCAGCTTTTTCCGAATCAAATAAACGTATTTTCCTATTGCTCCCATTATGTATGCGGCAAATAATTTTTTGCTATTCCTGACCGCCTGACCGATTGTGCCGCAACGCCGCTATAGTATAAGTATGACATGCTTACGTTGCGGCTACTGCAAAACCCGGTAAGCGGGTTACGTATTATGATGTTTTAGTGAGCAGTGCAAAAATAAATGTTTCAAAAAGACTTGCAATCAGTTGTAAAAAATAAATTTTTTAAATTTTTCAAACCGCCAATACGGCATGTTACTTCTCCAAGTATTTTTATTTTACTTGATATTAAATGTTTTATCGAATCAGATAATTCTACATGGGGTTCTCGCAAACGTTGTAAAAAAGTTGAAGAAAAATTACAATGCAAAGGCCGTTTTTAACAATTCGGCAAATAATAAATGAACGGAGGACACCGCAAAGCGGCATTCCCCGTTCTTTGAAGAATTTAACCTATAAACACTACTTTACCATGAATTTCAATGCCTTGCCAGAAACTACAAGCAAATATGTGCCTTGTTGCAGTCCTGCCACATCCAAGACCGACCCGTCTGCAACGGAACTTAGTACGACTCGTCCCGACAAATCCACTACCTTTATTGTTTCTCCGGCCTCCACGTTTTCGACATAAACGTAATCGTCAGCAGGATTCGGCCATAAATAGATTCCGGAACCCGTATCGTCAAGATCGACAGATGTGGGCAGATCTTCTTCGCCCGTATCTCCCGGTATGCGCGATTTGGCGTAATAAATGTTGTCCAAGGAAAGATAATTGCCTGTTGAGATCGTATTTTCGCCTACTATGCCGAACGCCAACCAATTGTCCATAGTGCCAAGTTGCAACCCGGCAGAAACGAACTCCGACATAGGGATATAGGTGGAATGCCACTGCAAGTCGGGCGTATGGTCGAAACCTACGGCAAACTCGCCATTGGTTCCGCTGATCTTTACTTGCAACTGCCCGCTGTAATCGGTCTTGTACGAGAAATACAGATTATAATCGGCTATTTGTGAAAGTCCTACTTCTATGCTTCCGGTATTATATCCGCCGCCGAACCACGAACCGGTAGAAGCAGAAATAGTGAATGCTATCGCATCGCTGCCCTCTGCCGCATCTTGGACAGTGGTGCCGACAAGCGTGTTTTCCCACACATATAACGGGCATGCCCTCAGATCCAATACTTCGCCGTCAGGCAATTCGTCGCGGCAAACCACCCAGTAATCGTATGTTCCGGACGGAGTTTCTTCTTCGTCTTCGCCGCCCTGACTGTCATCGCCACTATCGGAAACGCCCCATACGAACGTTGCCGCAGACCCTGCGGGAATCTCGTACGAAAAACTCTGCCCGTCTATGGTTATGGTAGTGGTATGGGTGTAGTCGGTGTTCTCGTTATGGCAAATTACCACATAGCTGCCATCTGTATTTTTGAACGCAGTTGCAGGCAACGATGTCGAAGAGCAGCCTAACCTTACCGCACCGGGTTTAACGAATTTGGAGGCCTGCGCGATTATATAGTAAGCCACATTTTTTGTGTATGACGTGGAATTTTCCACTGTTATGGCACCGAGGCAAGTATCGCAACCGCCTTCTGTATGCGGTCCCATGCTGCTGTTGTTAGCCAAATTCCATTCCAATATCGTCTTCGCCCAATTGTTGGACCCGCCTATTACCACATTGCGCAAATGCCATGAGAAATCGCCCTGGAAGTCTCCGCCTGCCCCTGTATATTGTTCCGTAAAATAAACGCCCTTGCCCGTGCGGTTGTACACGTCTGTCATGGCTGAAATATCTCCCGCGTACAAGTGAAACGCCGTGCCGTCCACGTAAGAGCTTTGGCTGACGTAAATCGGGAATTCGGTATTGTCGCAATTATGGTCGTAGCATATAATTTTGACATTGCCGAACCCGGCAGACTCCAATTGCGGACCAAGATAATTGTTCACAAAGGTGTACTGGTCTTCTTTGGTCATGCCCATGCTCGGATTGTTGGTCGTGTTCAAAGGCTCGTTCTGCGGGGTAACGGCCCAAATGTCTATGCCGTATGCCTGCATCGCCTGCAAGTATTTTACAAAATACAGGGCGTATGCCGAATAGTAGTCGTTGTTTAGATAGTTGTTGTCGAACTTCATCCATTCTGGTGCGCTCCAAGGCGTGGCCATTACTTTTATGTCGGGGTTTATGGCCAATGCTTTCAACAAAACAGGTATCGTATATTGCATGTCGGGGCCTTCGAGGCTGAACTCGGACATGTCGGTATCGCCGTCGTTGTCGTTGTAAGAGTAAACCGAAGAACTAAGGTCGGTCGCGCCTATGCCCAACCTTATAACCGAAACTCCTATGCCCGTTTCGGGATTGAACAAATCATAGAGCAACTCTTCCTGTTTATCGGAGGTAAGCGACATTATTACCTCGGCGCTACCTTCTGTCAGGGTAAATCCGAACCCGTCAATTTCCTGATACGTTTCCGAGCTATTTACCGTTATGGTAGAGGTAGTCGAATACGTTTCACCGAATTGCAATCCGTCCATTTCCGCCAACAACCGGCTACGGTCGCCGGAAGTTACGATTACGCGCACGTCCCCGTCTGCGGGATTTTCAGGTATGTCCGGAGCCGGATCAGGATCTTCCTCTTTTTCATCTTCAAAGAAATCGGTAACCAATTTCCATTGCTGGGTGGCACTGCCGTTGTTGTCCCAAGTTTTCAACCATTCGCCAAGGTCGGTTTTGCTTTCGGGAACCTCGACCACCTTGCCGCAATGCCTTGCCGCCAATTGATAATACCCGTCTGGTGCGGCAATCAATATGAATTGCTGGTGGGAATAACCCAAGTAATCATACAATTGCACCAAAGCACGGTTATCCGTTGAATTGTCGGCAATATCGAAACTTTTGCCGCTGTTTTTATTAGTAATGCTGTACACTCCGTTACCGACTTCGGCAAACTCGAACAACTGGGACGGGTCGTCTCCCTCCGAAACATATTGCACGACCGGCGCGTTATTATCCGTGGAATTGTTTTCCACGTCCATATACAGGCCGCTATTGCGGTTTTTCAATTTGTACACCCCGCTTTTGCCTGAAACTCCCGAAGCTTCGACACGGATAGAACTTGTCTTGTCGTTGAATGAAGGGAAATGGTTCGTATCGCCCGTGTAACTTACGTTTTCTCCATCGAAATTGTCCCCGTCGTAAAGGATTACCCTATAACCGGGCGTTACTTTCAAGGAACTGATTTGGTCCGCACCGATTCCGTAAAGAGCAAGGTCCGTTGCATTGTAGCTGCCTTCCGGCAAACCAAGGGAAGACCCTTTGTAATCGGCATCTTTATATACGGTAGCCACGGCATAGCCTTGCGGCTTGTAATCGACCAACTTCCATTGCTGGGTGGCACTGCCGTTGTTGTCGTACAGTTTGCACCATTCTCCCCACTCCAAGCTTGACGACGGAACTTCGACGACTTTTCCGCAATGCGATGCCGCAAGATAATAATACCCGTCCGCCGCATCCAACAATATGAATTGCTGGTTCGCAGCCGAATAATCATCGTATTGCTGGACAACCGCGCCGTTATCCGTCGAATTGTCCATTATATCCAAAACCTTTCCGCTACGGTAATTCTTTATACTGTAAATGCCTTCCCCCACCTCGGCAAGCTGCCAGAATTGCGACGGGTCGCCCTGTTCATCGGCAAAAACCACCACGTTCGCGTTGTTTTCCGTTGAATTATTGTTAACGTCCATATACAGACCGCTATTGCGGTTTTGCAACTTGTATAATCCGCCTTTGCCTGAAACGCCGGCAGTGGAAACCTTAATGGAAGTACAACGGTCGTTGAAATCGTCCCCTACATAAGAAGCATCGGAAGTATATGTCCGGGATTCCCCGCCGAAGCCGGAATTGTCATACAATGTTACCTTATAGCCGGACGGCACTTTGAGGGATGAAATATCGTCATTAATAATGCCGTAAGCGGCCAAGGCTGCCATGTCGTGTTCTCCCAACGGCAACCCCACTGCATATCCTCCGTAATTCATGTCGCTGCAAACAGTTACCACGCTGTTCTGCGCTGTCTGGTACGAGCCGAAAATCCTGTTCATGCGTGTCGCCCAATCATTCAAATCCCATGTCTCGTCGTTGTAAACCCACACGAAACCGCCCGACACCCCGCAATTGTCTTTCCATGACTGCATTTGGGAAATGGACTCTTCCATTGAAGATTGGTAATTGGTCCTGCCGGCATACAGCGGCAAGCCGTTTATGTGCCAATCGCAAGGGTTATTCCCCGCACCGCCGTCGTAGCATTGCACCATTACGCGGTCGCAGGCACCCGGCCTCTCGCTGTTTATCCGGGTTGCCAGATTTTCCCAATAAGACCTGTTCATATATGGAGCAAGGGAGGTCTTATAGCCCAAATCGCTCATCATTATATGGAAACTTGCCGCAGAAGCAACATCATAGCAATGTTCGTCATCGTTGTTGACACCGTCTATTACCGGAAGGGCTTCCTTCAATGCCTTGAAATTACGGTAAAGGATGCTGCCGCTGCCTGTTCCCTGCGAATTTACAAGGGACTGTATGCGCGAATACGATTCGTTGCCCCACCCGCCGATGCAAATATCTATCCTGCGGATATTGGTCGGCCATTGTTTCAAGGATGTTATATCCGAAACATACTCCGGTTGCGTATTGCCGAATACGTACACGCCGTCCTTGCAAACCGTTTCGCCGTCGCAAGTCAGAGTTCCGTCACTTTCCACATTGATATTGAACAATATGACATACGAAAATCCCGACTTTTTAAGTTTTTCGATAGTGGACGGCCTTTCGCGGCGTATATGCCCTCCGACATATACCCCCGATTCCGCAAAAAGCATTGCCGGAATACATAAAAGCCACACAAACAAAAAGCTGATTCTTTTCATGGTATCTGGATATTGGTTTCATTCGGTACTTCTGCACAAATTTCGGGTTCGGGACCGTTTTGGTATACTGTAACGGAGCTTTGGCAATTATTGTTGGGAACTTTCATGGTCGCAGTAATAGTAGCGGACCCTATGCAGGTGAATTTCGCATCCAACCGGGTTTCGGTTTCCTTCGCTATCAAGTATCCGTCGTCTTCACAGTATAAACCTGTACCTGACGAAGAAATGCTCCATTCCACCGGAACATCGGATGTGAAACTGCGCGATTGCAACACGGTAAGGTGAACTTCGGCAGACGGATTGACAATAAGCTGCGGACGACTTGTCGTTTCGATGACAATATCGCCTTTCATCGTTGTTGCCACCGATTTGCATTCTTCGTAACTTGCATCGTATGCTTTAACGGTATATGTCCCGGCCTTGGAAACTCTCCACGCCTGCCTTTCCCCTGTCCCTGCAACTATGTCTCCATAGGCATTCCCATCCTTAAGCAAGCAATAATTCATTCCCTTCTGCGTATTCGATGTAATTTCAGCATACCCGCCATTGTCGCAAATCTTGCCTCCTCCCGACAATTCGTATGAAACGACATGCTCGCATTCGCGCTGGATTTTCCATTGTTGGGTATAAGTCCCGTTATTGTCGTATGTACGAAGCCATTCGCCGGCAACAGTACTACTTGCGGGAACCTCGACCACGTCTCCGCTATGACGAGCAATCAATTGAAAATATCCATCTTCTGTCTCTATCACAATAAACTGCTGATGCGCATAACCCAAATATTCGTATTGCTGTACGACCGCTCCGTTGTCTATGGAATTATCCGTAATATCCAATGATTTCCCGCTGTTGGTATTTGTTATCCTGTACACGCCGTGTTCTCCTTGCAGTTCTTCGAAACCAAACAACTGCGTGGCGTTCAGATATTCATTCCGGTATTGTATCAGTGCAGCCTTGTTTTCTTTTGAATTCCTATCGACATCCATATATAAGCCGCTATTGCGGTTTTGCAGTTTATAATCCCCGTCGAAACCTTGAACTCCCCACGCCTCCACCTTTATCGACTGGACTCTGTCATTCCAACCGACCGGCATGGATTGAATGTCTTCCGCAATATAGCTGATACTGTTTCCTTGCTGCCCGTCATCTGAATAAAGCGTAACCTTATAACCTTTGGAAACTTTAAAAGAACTTATTTGATTGGTTCCTATCCCGAAAAGTTTGAGCCACTCGGATGCATATTCACCCTCCAACAAATCCAAATCAAAACCTTGATAATCGGCATCCTTGTAAACAGTTACAGGCTGCACGTAAGAGAGTATTTTCCATTGCTGGTTACTTCCTCCGTCCTTATCGGCAATCTTCAACCATTCTCCCGGATCGCTACTGCCTTCGCCTTCGGGATTGGAATCAGGAGGCGGCATTTCTATTACTTTTCCGCAATGGCGGGCAATCAGATAACAATATCCGTTTTCCTCCTTTATTATTATGAATTGTTGCCAAAAGTTGCCATTATAATCATATTGCTGCACTGCCGAGCCGCTTTTCGTGTTACCATCAACAATATCCATGACCTTGCCGCTTCGGTAATTCCTTATGATGTAAACACCGCTGTCGGGGGATACTTCTTCAACCTGCCAGAATTGCGAATGTTCATTTCCTTCATTATAATATTGTACCACTTTGTAATTGTTCTCTGTCGAATTATTGTCCACATCCGCATATAAACCGCTGCTGCCGTTTTGTATTTTATACACTCCCGTCAAGCCAGTTGATCCCTTGGGATAAATCTTAACGGAAGAAATGTCATCATTCCACTCATCGCCGACATTGTCTGTATCAGAAGTAAAAATCCTGACTTTTCCCGTGAACTCAGGCCCTGAATATGCTTCTACGGCAAAACCGTAACAAACCTTTAATGATGATATGGCATTATCTGCCATGCCTGTGGTTGCAATATTCGGATATTTGCCTTCCGGCAAGGCTACCATATTCCCGCCATAATCAATATCTTGATAAAACATGGCTACCTCGGCCGCATAAGCGGCAAACACAGGGAAAGAAAGGGTTATGAACAAAATTTGAATTTTTCCGACAAACTTCATATTATCCTGCCTTTTGTACGTACAGCAAAAATACCGTACCGTAATATTATAGAAAACGTTTGCGGAAATTTAGGGGGCAAAAAGTGGACGAGAATCGAGTTCTTCCTCGATAAGATGGTGTTGCTCAAATAGTTAGCGCGTAACGGCCTGCATTCCGATATGGATTGGGACAAAGAGCATGGAAAAGCGGTGGCGGTACTACGGCACTACTACATGGGACATTCGCTTGTGTACGACATTTTCGCGCCATTCCATTATATAGCGCGTCATATCTTCTGTACTTCCGTTTCAAACGATGAACGGTCGCCAAGCGCATTGTTCTTGACCCGCGAACGATAATTGTAAATGGTATTGGGGCTATAATGCAAAAACTTCGCTATTTGCGCACTGTCGGTAACGCCGAGCCTTATCAAGGCATAAATTCTCAACTCCGATGGCAAAGATTCTCCCGGTTGCAAGACAAAACGGGCATCGGGACGTAACAAGCTATTGAATTTCTCCACAAAATCGGGAAACATCCGCAAGAACGATTCATCGAATATCTTGTAAAAATCCTGCATTTCGGAATCTTCGACCGTGTGTGTTTCAAGAAAATCCAATGCCTCGCCGGTTTTCCCTGTTTTCAACAGCTTCGTTATCTTACGGTTCGACTCTTCCATCTTTCTTATATAAGCCGACATCATCTGCATGAATTGCCGGACATACTCTTCCTTGATCTTGTCGGTTTCGCTCAAAGCTTTGAATGCGGTATCCAGCTCGGAATTGGATTTCCTAAGATCGATATTACGTTGGCTCAGTTCTATCTTTAACTTGTGAAGATTGCCGAATAGCAATAATAGTATTATGACTACTATTACCAACAACACTGCCAATACTACCACGGCTGCAAGTGTAGTTTGAAGGCGTGTTTTTTCTTTTGCGGCTTTCTCCTCGTATTTTTTACCTATGACAGCCTGCGAAATAGCGGTTTGAGCCCTGCGCATCGGAGCATTGAATATCAATGAATTTTCCATGCCGTACCTTACATAAGAATAAGAAAGGTCGGTTTCCCCCTCGTTCTTGGCAATGTCGGCAAGCAGCCAGATGGAACCGTTGTCGGTTACCCCGAGGCGCACGTCTGTAATCGCCGAACGCATGAACCACTCTTTTGCGTCTTCCGTCTCCCCGAGCAAAAGATAGGCAAACGCACGATAATATGCTGCTGTGGCAAACTCCTGAGTTCCTTCTTCTATTTCTTTTATTCTTTTTGTGTTTATGTCCAAAGCTTTCCGGGGTTCGTTGTAGACGCTTCTCAACTCCATGAGGTGCTCGTATGCCTTTTTGTCCTCCGCTTTATAAAATGTAAGCAATGAATCGCCGTACATGTTGGAAATTCCGCGATATTCATCTCTCAAAAACGTTTGTTGGGAATATCCTGCCATTTCGCCGTAAAGGTCGAAATATGCTTTATAATACAACGGCAAATTCTGTTTGGACAATCCTTGCCTGTCCACTCCCGACAACAAATCATACGCTTCGTAATACAAGCCTATCGACACCGCATAACAGGCAAGGGAAAGCCTGCTTCTGTCTTCCTTTTCCCGCGAACCGAGTTTTTCCGCTATCGAAATATTGGAAGCAAGCGCGGAATAAGCTTTCCGGCTTTCAAAATGCGAGCATTCTTCGAATAATTTTTCTCCATGATAATAACACTTTTCCCAATCGGAGGAATCTTTCCGCAATTGCGTTTCCAAAACCCCGACCATTGTCTTGCGGATGTCTATATAATTTTTAGATACGGCAATCTCATCGGACAAGACCTTTCTTAAAGAATCGTTCGTTTCCCGGGCAGACAATGTTGCGGCAAATACCATTGATAATATTGTCAGGAAAATGTCTTTTTTGTTCATCGGATATTATTTTACTGCTGCATTGTTCCAAAAACGCCCCGACAACATTGTTTATCGGGGCGTTCGCTTGAAATATGATAATTGCGATTCGGTATTACTCGATGTGTTCGGGACGAAGCAAATCGTTGAGCGTCTTGACCGGGGTAAACGTGGAAACAGGTACTTCGACGAATGCGGAAATCCAGTCGGCCATAGCCCCGTTCCATAATCCGGGAAGCTCTTGTATCTTCATGTCGATACCGTTCTGGTTCTTTTGCGATATGAAACCGGTATTGCGGTTTACGTAGTTTTTCAAGTTGAATTTGTTCCCCCTGAAATTTTTCAGGCCGCAAACCAAATCCACCGGATTGAAATGCGAAGATTTTTGAACTTCGGCCACTTGGAACTTGTTGGAGAAATCGATTTGCGAAGACTCCACGATTTGCAGGTTCTTGTCGCCGTTTTTATCAAATACCCAATACGGGCCTCCGCCGGGTTCGCCCTCGTTTTTCACCATGCCGCAAACCCTTATGGGGCGGTTCAGCTTCTTTTGCCAATATGCGACTTTTTGCCTGTGGCTTTTCGAGAAATAGCCGAGGGGAACATTGATGTTCAACACCCTCATCGCATATCCTTCGATTTGGGCAAGTTCCGCTTCGCTGACGCTCAGATTCTCCAACAGCCTCATGCACTCGAAAGTTATTTCCTGCATCTCCAGAAGATAACCTGCCAGAGCTTTTTTATATGTGTACGTTACGGGTTTGAACTTGTCCACGGTTACATTGTCGATGTTTTTGATAAACACGATGTCCGCATCTATCTGGTTGAGGTTCTCGATAAGCGCGCCGTGTCCGCCGGGACGGAACAACAGGCTGCCGTCGGCATTGCGCACTAAATTACCGTCCATGTCGATTGCCACCATGTCGGTTTTCGACATTTGTTCTGAGAATTTTATATTGTATTTCACTCCGAACATCTCCTCGAACTGGGGGACTACGTATTTCAA
>JADIMR010000055.1 GCA_017694565.1 Candidatus Enterocola intestinipullorum
GAGTCTACCGGGTGGTACGAACCATCCACGACAACGACTTTCAATTTGTCCACGGGGAAACCGGCCAGCACACCATTCCGCATTGCAGCGGTGAATCCTTTTTGGATTGCGGGGATGAACTCTTTCGGTATATTGCCGCCTTTGACTTCATCAACGAATTGCAATCCGCCTTCGAAGCCTTCATCCACAGGACCTACGCGCAACAACATGTCGGCGAATTTACCACGACCACCCGACTGTTTCTTGTAAACCTCGCGCAATTCGACAGTCTGCGTGATTGCTTCCTTGTACGAAACTTGGGGACGTCCTTGGTTGCATTCCACCTTGAATTCGCGTCTGAGGCGGTCAAGGATTATTTCCAAGTGCAACTCACCCATACCGCTGATGATAGTTTGACCGGACTGCTCGTCGGTGCGGACGGTGAAAGTCGGATCCTCTTCGGCCAACTTTGCAAGACCGTTGCTCAATTTGTCCAAATCCTTCTGAGTCTTGGGTTCTACGGCTATACCGATCACGGGATCGGGGAAGTCCATGGATTCCAATACCATCTGGTTCGTTTCGTCACAAAGAGTGTCCCCGGTACGGATATCTTTCAAACCTACGCCTGCTCCTATGTCGCCGGCAGAAATAACCTCGACTGGATTCTGCTTGTTGGAGTGCATTTGGAACAAACGCGAGATACGTTCTTTTTTGCCGGAACGCACGTTGTAAACGTAAGAACCTGCGTCTATCTTACCTGAATACACACGGAAGAAACACAAACGGCCCACATAAGGGTCTGTTGCGATTTTGAACGCCAATGCGCACAAGGGTTCTTTTTCATCAGGTTTTCTTGATATGAGTTTCTCGGCATCATGGATATCATGACCTACAATCTCAGGCGTATCAAGAGGACTGGGAAGATAAGCGCAAACAGCATCCAACATGGTTTGCACACCCTTGTTCTTGAACGAAGATCCGCAAATCATAGGATAAATCTTCATCTCCAACGTCCCTTTGCGGATTGCGCGCTTGATTTCCTCAACCGTAATAGTGGAGGGATCGTCGAAGTATTTCTCCATGAGTTCGTCATCGAATTCGGCTATGGCATCCAACATCTTCGTACGCCATTCTTCTGCTTCATCCTTCAAATCTGCGGGAATCTCGTCAACTTCATATTCCGCACCCATTGTTTCGTCATGCCAGAGGATTGCTTTCATTGTAACCAAATCCACGACACCCTTGAATGATTCTTCCGCACCGATGGGGATTTGAATCGCAACCGAGTTCGCGCCCAATACATCCTTCACCTGACGTACTACATCAAAGAAGTCCGCACCCGAACGGTCCATTTTGTTTACATAACCTATACGGGGGACATTATACTTGTCTGCCTGCCTCCATACGGTTTCCGATTGCGGTTCCACGCCTCCGACCGCACAAAAAGTAGCGACTGCGCCGTCAAGGATACGCAACGAACGTTCAACCTCGACAGTGAAATCGACGTGCCCCGGAGTATCTATCAAGTTTATTTTATAAGTATCATTGTTGTATTGCCAAAAGCAAGTCGTTGCAGCTGATGTAATCGTAATACCGCGTTCTTGCTCCTGTTCCATCCAGTCCATAGTGGCGGCTCCGTCATGGACCTCCCCTATTTTATGGGTTTTACCGGTATAGAAAAGGATACGCTCCGACGTCGTGGTCTTGCCTGCGTCGATGTGCGCCATAATACCGATGTTTCTCGTGTAATGAAGATCTGCTTTAGCCATTGTCTTATACTATTTTACATTAAAAACGAAAATGCGCGAAAGCACGGTTAGCCTCAGCCATGCGATGCATGTCCTCTTTGCGTTTGAATGCGCCGCCCTGCATATTGTAAGCATCTACAATCTCAGCTGCCAATTTCTCAGCCATCGTACGGCCGCCGCGTTTACGCGAATATTGTATCAGGTTTTTCATTGAAATGGACTCCTTCCTTTCGGGACGGATTTCAGTAGGAACCTGGAAAGTCGCACCTCCTATACGGCGCGATTTCACTTCGACTTGGGGAGTAATATTCTCGAGAGCTTTCTTCCAAATCTCGATTGCAGTCTTGTCCTCGTTGGCAAGCTTGTTTTTCACATTGTCCAATGCGGAATAAAATATCGTGAACGCAGTGGATTTCTTGCCATCGTACATCAAATGGTTTACGAATTTCGTAACCATCACTTCACCGTAAACGGGATCAGGTAAGATAACCCGTTTCTTGGGTTTTGCTTTTCTCATTGTCTTATAAAATTATCCGTTTTGTTTTTGGTTGCTGTATCGTTCATCTTCAACAGGTTTCTCCAAACCCGTTTACTCAACCTTAGCCCTCCAAAGACAAAAACAGTATTAAAAACTGTATTTGTTATCTATGAATTATTTTTTCTTTCCTGACGCTGCGGGTGCCGCACCTGCCTTGGGACGTTTCGCGCCATATTTGGACCGGCGTTGCAAACGGCCGCTAACGCCCGCAGTATCCAAAGTCCCGCGAATGATATGATACCTTACACCGGGAAGATCCTTCACACGACCGCCACGAATCATGACTATCGAGTGTTCTTGCAAATTGTGTCCTTCGCCCGGTATATACGAGTTAACCTCCTTTTGGTTGGTCAAACGCACACGCGCTACTTTACGTAAAGCCGAATTAGGCTTCTTGGGGGTTGTGGTGTAGACACGCACACAAACGCCCCTTCGCTGGGGGCAAGCATCCAAAGCGGGAGCCTTGCTCTTGTCTGTCAGCACGGTCCTACCTTTCCTTACTAATTGCTGAATAGTTGGCATTGTGTTTTATTTATAACGAAATAAATTTATAAAATTCTCAACTTTAAGCCTTTAACATGGTCATACCAGATTCGCTCCATGCTAAATTTTGGCTTGCAAAGATACATAAAATATCTCTATGCCAAAACATTATCATAAAAAAAATTGAAATCCGATAAAAAACATGTGTGTTTTAACACGCCTTTTCCCGTATGAAATCAACGCAATCTTTTAGTTTTGAGTATCCTGCGCGGGACAATGAAGAGTTTTTCAGGGCAAGTCGGCATTTGTTTTCATCCATGGTCTCCCATTCCTCGTCAGTCCATGAAACGAAATCAAGAACCGTCAAGCCGGTATTGACCGGCAACGACGCATTCCACGGACAGACGTTTTGGCAAATGTCGCAACCGAACAACGTGGATGTCCTCTTGACCGATGGATGCGACTTGATATCGTCATGGCATTCAATAGTAAGATATGAAAGGCATTTGCGCGCATCCACCCCCTCGTGCCTTTTACTCAAAGCCCCCGTAGGACATGCGTTTATACATTTTTCGCAACCTATGCATGGAGAGCCTTTCAACGGGGAATCGTAATCCAATACCACGGGCAAAAATATCTCGCCTATAAAAAACATGCTACCAAGACGCTTATGGACGAGCATGGAATTCTTTCCATACAAGCCCAAACCTGCTTTGTATGCCAAGCTGCGTTCAAGAACCGGGGCGGAATCGCAAAAGACTTGCTGCCCGTCAATCCTCAAATCCGGAAATTTCCGCAACACTTTGCGAAGACGGTCCTTGACAATAAAATGATAATCGGGGACAAAAGCGTATTTGGATATTTTATACTTGCTTTTCTGACTCGCACCGGTATTGTAGGGAAAAAGCGCGACGACAACGGATTTTGCCCCGGGTACCAACAGGGAAGGATTGCTCCGCTTTTCAACATTACGGTTCAAGTAATCCATGCCGGCCGCATACCCGTTACCTAACCATGAAGAAAAATACAAGCTTTCCTCTTCGAGAAATCCCGTATCTGTTATTCCGACCGCACCGAAACCTTCTTCTAAAACAGCTGTTTTTATTTCATTTGCCAGATTATCCAAAATATCAATACATTTTCCGCAATATCAACAACTTCAATGAAGACGGAACAAGCTTCGCTGCCACATTTACAGCCTTGTACGAATAACCGGGGACTACGATCAATTCGGGTTTCCTTGCTTCAACTTGCGCGACAATGGACTTGGCAATGAATTCGGGAGACATCCCGTTTTGCTCGTCTTTCTCCATTTTCGACAAAGCCTTGGCCATCGCATCCTTATACGGGCTCGAACCCGATTGCGATTGCACGGAATAGACCCTGGATGAAGTGAAATTCGTCCTTGTATCACCGGGCAGGACACAAGAACATCTTATACCGAACTGCTTTGTTTCCATAGCAAGAGTCTGTATCGCCATCAACACGGCCGCCTTGCTCGCCGAGTACAGGCCTTGGTACGGTATCGGCACTATTCCTGCAATCGAGCTTACAGCTATGACCTTGCCGCAGCCTTGTTCCCGCATGGACGGTATGCAGGTCCGGACACAATTCATCAGACCCCAGAAGTTCACTTCGAATTGTTGCCTGCACTCTTGGTCGGAACATTCTTCCAACGCACCGGCAATACCGTTTCCTGCATTACATATCAACGTATCGATACGGTGCTCTTTTTCCAAAATTACGCCTACGGCCGACTTTACCGAAAGTTCGTCGCTCACATCACAAGAAATACCGATTATCTCTCCTCCGCTCTTTTTATCTTGCATATAATCGCATTCATGTCGGGATGCCGAGTAAACCTTGTGGCCTTTTTTCATCAATAACACAGCGGCAGCCAAACCGATACCGGAACTGCCCCCTGTCAATAAAACTATTTGCTTTTTTTTCATGATTACGGACTAATCTCCCTTACTTTTTCGATTTTCTGTATTTCCCTTCGATAATAAGCATTCCCGGATATATGTCCCCGCCTGAAATTTTCTTAAAGGTCGTATATTTCAAATCCGATCCCTGGTCATGTTCTTCGTAAGCCATATAACGATTGTCCCATATTTTACCCTTTACTGGTTTGAGCGTGGCCACCCTTTTGTATTCCGTTTGATTCGTTTCCTCGTTGAAACGTTGGTCCACGACCTCGAATCTGGTCTTTTCCGTAACGCCTTCTTTCAAACCTATCTGCGCCCCATAGCCCGTTATTTTACCATTTGCGTCATGAATTATTTCCGTAACCGGTGTCTTCACCTTGAAATCCTCGTATTGCAATTGCAATGCGGCAATGTTTTTGTCTATCGAGCGGGTACATATTATTTTTATCAAGTCATGCCTGTCATACTGCCCTTTTAAAGTCGTTTTCGAACCCGATTCGAATTCATGGGCGACATATTCCATCCTGAATGTCGTGGAATCTTCCAAAAAAGCAGCTATCTTCCCATAATCGGGTTTGTCGGTATAATAATTATTATAGAATACCGATGCTATCGAATCGTTCCAAACCAAACGCATCAGATATGAATGGTTTTTTACCGTGAATCCGGTAAATGAATCCGCAATCCTGGCAGAAGCATCATATAAATCCGTTCCGGAATCACTGCCAGTAAGACCGTTTACCACACCTCCTAATATGGCCATTGCAATCTTTGCCGCCTGCGCGCGCTGTTCGGCCGTAATATACGTCATATCATTAACTAAAAGATAGGTGTTCCCTATCAGTTCTTCTCCCGCATCCGCCAACAAGCGAAATCCTCGGACAGTTCGTGCCGCTATCTCTGCGTCCAAAACCGTCGCGTTATACAATCCCCTTTCCTGGACCAATTCCATATTGAAGAATGCCGAGTCCAAACTGTCACCTTGCAAATTGAACCATTTTGCAACCAAAATCTTGGCAATGCCAAGCCTGTTCACGAAATCTTCTATGGCCTCCCCGTTTTTTCTGATTTCCCGTTTCTTCAACACATTCCCATAACGTTCTTTGAACAAACCAGCCTTGTTGCGGCCTTTTATCCGTAGATTATTATATGAAATGGATTTTATACTTAAATCATGGTTATTGTATTTGTCCGGAGTAGGAATAACCGTAAACGCATCTTTTATATCGGGAGCAAACTCGTCCTCCGGATGATAGACCATCATGGTAGCGATCGAGCTGCGCATGTATTTCTGCAACTTGCCCTTATCGTCATCCACGCCCTGATGCTTCGCGACGACGGACTCCTGCACTATTGGCGGACCTGCTTCTTCAATAACAAGCTGCTCTCCATACGCAGTTGCGACGGAGAGCAGTATTGCAGACGACAACAAGACCTTTTTTAACCTGTTCATTGCCTGTTTGGTATTTGGCCTTTTTACTATTATCTGAACAACCAGTCCAACATATAAGTCTGAGGCTGTTGGTTATTACCGAATGCGATGCCGACTTCGCGCATTGCATTGATTCTCTGCTCTTCAAGACTTACCGCATCGTCATAAACCTTCATCTCAAATGTCCAATATTCGCGTATTCTGCCCTTTATGTCGTTGTACAGTTCCATCGCCTCGGGGTAACACTTGGCGTAAGGGTATATTCCGGACAAATATTTGGCGGCTTCGTCGGCAGCTGCGTAATCTTGTCCTGCCGCCCATACCGAACGGGCCTTTGCGAGATTCCTGTCGCAGAGTTCGTCAACATATTGCTGGAAAATTTCATCACCCACCGCGAGTGCCTCGTCATAACAATCGGAAACAGTCGGCACTCCGGTCAATGAAGCCAACGCAGCTTCAAACTGCTTGCGGGCCGCCATTGATTTGGCATTCTTGACGATTGTCCGGCACTGGCTCTGGTAATAGTCCAAAATCCTCTGTTTGCCGGTCTCCACGAATTGCGCCAATTGAGGAGAATTGACATTTATCGTTTTTATTCCGTTAATCAGGCTTTTGGTTTCATTCGTCCCGACTGCCATAATATTTATCGAGGTGCTTGCAAACACTTTTTGGTCCACGTAATCCGCTATATACAATGTCATTTCCAAATTCTGGGACACTTGGGCGGGAGGACCGGGAACTATGTCCTTTGACAACGGAGTAATCCTTGCCGTTATGAAAAACCTGCCGAAATCCTGCGTGGCAGACACCCCGTTTGCCGTCGCGACCTGCTGCAATTTATTGGCAAGGTAGGCAGACGCTCCTTGCGGGACATAATCGGCCTGCGCGGGAATGATTATGGACAAGGGTATTTGCGCTGTTTTGCTGTCGAAAACATTCTGAGCCGTCAAGCCGGTAGCAAGAACAGCCATGATGCCAAAAATAAATATTTTAATTCTTTTCATCTCGCTTTCTGTTTATGTTTTTATTTTTCACCAAGCACAAGCACCGCCCTGCCCAATCCGCGCATAAGGATCTTGCTCTCTACCTGATAATTGCTTCTCAAATATCTACGCAATTCGCGCACGAAACTTTCGGTATCCACTGCGCGGCCTTGCGCATCAAACAACGGAATGCGGACCTGCTCGTAGTAAATGTAATTCTCCGAACCGTCCAATTTGGAATAACGGTGTCCCATGGTATTCTGGTACATCCACTCGTCGATTATCTCGCTCAGCTCGTAACCGTTGAATTCGGATTCCAAATCCAAACCCGAACCATTGTCGAAAACTTGAATGTCGACTGCGACTTCCCTGCCCATCTCTTCCATGTTTTTAAAATATGCATCCAAAGCATCTGTAAAATTTTCCACGCGGTCCACGAGTGCATCTTCCAACAAAATTGGTACCTCGGAGGATGATGAAGGTTTTCCCGTTCCTTCACAACCTGCAATCTGCATATTTGTATACGCATCTATTCCTTGCAAAATGATTGTCAAGGATTTTTTCGGTCCAACATGGTTTACTTTCCATGACAGGTTAAGTATGATGTCGGCCTTCGCCGTGCGGCGCAACACGTCGATTGGACTCTCCGCCAACTGCGCACCGGAAGTCTTGCTCACGGTAAGGTTGTTTTCGGCAGTCCTCTGCTCGATGGAACGCATGACCGATTCCAAATTCTTTAAGGGATAGCCCCTGCCCGCCATTATGCTGTTGATTTTGGAAATCGCAAGCGCGAGATCCATATCCGACTGGAATGCAGCCTTGTAGTCGGGGATTTTTGTTTCCGTGCCCTGATTGTCATACACTGTAACGTAACCGTTGCTTATGCACCACGCATCACTCGGCACTACCATCAAAGTAGGCTTTTTTGCCTGCGAAAAAGCCGCAATGGCGCAAAAAGCCGCAAGTATGAATATTATCGTTCTTTTCATTTATAACTAAAATTATGGTTTGAGTATTCCGTCTTGTATGAGTTTTTGTTGCAGTTCGGGGCGCAAGACCCTCACCGTGACATACCATTTTTCCTGCACATCGCGTGTAACAGCGGTAGTGGTATTGGTACGGGTGTCTTCCATGCTTATGTAATTCTTGTATTCACCGTTATCCTTGAAAAAGGTATTGAAATAATACTGGTATTTTTCCCCGGCATTTACTTCGGTAATCAAAGGCTTCGCATTGCAGCCACCGTTCCCGGACCTTATTCCTTTGAACAAAACAGCCCATACGGCATCTTTTTTTGCCTGCTCCACTGCATCGCTTTTGTTCCTGCCCGTGGCAGCGACTCTCAAAGTCTGCGACCCGTCCCTTTCTATTCCAAGGCATTCAGGCTCGGAAGCATAATACGCGGCCGTGGATGTGGAGACGCTTTTACAAGCAAAGAGTCCGGCAAGCAAGGCCGAAAAACATAATACTATTCCTATTTTTTTCATTGCAGTTCCTTATTTAAAATTCATAAGACAATCGTAAACAAACCGCATTGGCAAGTTTTGTCCCCTCGGCGTTGAACATTTGTCCGACATAGCTGATGCCGACCAAGAAATTATGTCTCCAACCGCCTATTTTCATGCCAAGCGTGGGAGAAAAGAAAAATCCCGAAAGAGTTGCCGCATCGGCAGGATTCGAAGCGTCGAACGCATACCCCAAATCCACCTGCCAATAAGGAGAGTAATTCCTTGAATACTGGGAGATGAAATTGCCCCGGGCATCAAAATATACAGGTACCGCAACCGAAACATTTTCGAATTGCGAAGGCATCGCGTACGTCAGCCTTGCCGCGACACCGACGCCGATTCTTATGTATTCGCTGAAACGATAGCCGTTAACGAACGCCACTTCTTCCATGCCTGCCACTTCCGGAAGGAACATCGCCCCGCTGTTCAATTCCGCCGCACACCACCAGCCTTTATGTTGTGAGGAAAAATCCACGTAAGGCTTGCGGTCCGGGTCTTGCGGCATTGCAAGCGAAGAGCCGCTTGCGACTTCACGGACTTCAATGGCCCTGTATCCGTATATCTTGCCATCGACACTTTCCACTATGACGGAATCCTTGTCATTGCGTAATACTTTTCCCTTGATTACATTGCCGTTATTGAGCGCGACTTCGTCTTGCGCGAATGCGCAGACGGACAACAATGAAACTAAAACAGAAAAAAGAACTTTATGTTTCATGATTAAAATTTTTATATCCTAAAAAATGCCTCCTCCCAAGGGTTTGATTATGCCGGCTTTTTCCAAATCCTTGCGAAGTTGGTCTTTATAAACGGAAACTGTAACCCCCACCTTGTACTCTTTTCCGATTTTGACGGATTCGGGAACTCCGACCACCGAAGCGTACCTTGCATAATCCCCGCCTTCGGCAAAAAACTTGTCAAAGAAATCCGCATGGTCCTGCTGCACGGCAGGGCTGGAAACCAACGGGTTTTTTGAGGTACACTCTCCCGACCTTCCTGCAACCCCTTTGAACAAGACACCGTGAACGGCATTCTTCACGGCCTGGTTGGCAGCCGTGGCTTGTTTCTTTGAATAGCTCCATACTTTTACCAAATATGTCCCTTGCGTACCGACACCGTCGCAAGCAATTTCGTATCTCCATTGCTGGGTATCCTTGTCAGCTTTCTTTTTAGATGATGCCGCGAACGCGCTCGTAAAACACAAAAACATCACCGACATTGCCAAATAAAACTTTTTCATGATTTCCTTCCTTTTAATTTCAGCAAAATTAATAATTTATGAATTTGTGAGCAACTTCAACTTTATTTTACATTCTGTCAAAAAAAACAAAGCAGGCCAAAACATTGCATTTGACCTGCTTCGCTGTTTAAAGTTTAAAACGGCAAATCGTCGTCAGCCTCGACTGCGACCTGGCTGGCTGCCGGAGACGTGTTATTCGCATTGCCGAACGAGCG